>CALJIY010000132.1 GCA_937973945.1 uncultured Saprospiraceae bacterium
TTTGTTGGAGATTTTATTTTTCACCATTCCTAATACAAATATCCTGTCCAAAAAGCTTAAATCGTGATTTTGACTGCTTTTTAAAATTTAATTAACTTGTAGTACTAGTATTTATTGTCTTTTCTAATAACTTATTAAAAACAGTAACCGTTCCTCCCTGATGTGCTAGCAGGTAATTTTTATTGATAAGGCCCATAGCGTGTCTATATTCGACATGAACTAACTGATTTTCTATATTGGTAAGTTGTTCTTGATTGTTTACCATCACCACGCCTCCCAGACCTATCAGTGCTTTTGCTTCTTCAAATTTTTGGTATTTAGGACCAATAAGGATCGGTATACCAAAAATGGCAGGCTCCAATATATTATGGATTCCTGTATCAAAACCACCACCTATATAAGCAACATCTGCGTACCGATAAAGCTGACTTAATAGACCTATTGTGTTCACTATCAGTATGTTATTGTTTTTTTGTCCATCCGTTGAAAAATTGGAGGCTAAAGTGTCGGACACCTCCAAAGGTGTCCGACACTTTTTCGATTCTATATCCGTATACAACTGTGCATTGGGTAATAAACCTTGAATATATTTAATAGATTTTTGATCCACCTCATGTGGCACGATCAATATTTTCCAAGTAGTATTCTTTTGAATAAAGGGTAATAGTAATGCGATATCTTTCTGATGAGCACTTCCTATTATAAAGAGCAAATCCTGTTGTTTGAACTGTTCTATTATCGGAAAATGATTGACTGTTTGAGCAATATCAATGACTCGATCAATTCGCGGGTCTCCTGCAATACTGACATTAGTGACATTATATTTTTCTAACAATACCTTAGAAGATTTCTCTTGAACAAACAAATGGGAGAAATTCTTTAAGACTTTAAGATACCATTGGCCATACCATTTAAAGAAGAATTGATCAGACCGAAAAAGACCCGCAATTAAATAGGTTGGAATATTTTGTGATGCCAGCGTAGACAGATAATGATACCAAAATTCATATTTTACAAACACAACATATTTAGGCTGTATCAACTGAATGAAGTGAGCAGCATTCTTAACGGTATCCAATGGCAAATAGTATACATAATCTGCACCTTTGAAATGCGATCTCGTTTCATATCCAGAAGGAGAAAAAAAGGTCAACACAATTTTTTGTTTAGGCTGTGCTTCCTTAATACGCTCCATTAATGGGCGACCCTGTTCATACTCACCAAGAGAGGCACAATGAAACCAGATCACTTCTTTCGGAGCCTCTTTAAAGGTCTCTTGTATATGTGTGAATAGCTGTTGCCTACCTGCTATCCAAGCTTTCGCTTTAGGCTGCCATAGCGCTGCAATGCCTATGCCTAAGCGGTATAATTGAATAATGATATTGTAAAGGTGGAGCCTAATTATTTATTGAATTTTGCCTGTTTAATCAGCATCCCATTCTTAATTCTAGGCATAAAATACGTAGATTTAGGGGGAAGCAATTGCTGCTGATCAGATAGATGAATAAAGTCTGATACGGGTATGGGGAATAGCTGAAAACCAATGGTATCTGGATGTTGCTCGGTAACCGCTGCCAAACCAGCTATTCCGCTCGTTCCTTCTTGATAGATGATTCTTTTATCCGTTTGAACATCTGTTATACCGATTATTTTTTCTAAAACGAAATCGTTTAATAGCTGAACATCTAATACCTTAGATTTATTGTACTTATCAGCTAATAGAGATGCTTTCCATTGAGCTTGATACCATTTTTTTTCAAGTAAAAATAGGAAGGTGAATTGCTCTTTGGGTGGGGTGGGCCTATCCAAAAGCTGAATGTTAGCAAATTCAGATAAGGCTGTTAAAAAGGTCGAAGGAGAAAGTCGATCTAGGACTTTGACAATTCTATTAAAAGGATAAATTTTTAATTGATTAGAGTCAAATAATGCGACTAATATATGTCCAAAATCTAATGCTATTTGTTGTTGCTGAAATCGTTTTTTTAATAAACTCATCGTGGCAGCTCTATGATGACCATCCGCAATATATGTTTTGGCAACCTGTTCCTTAAATAGCTGCTGTAAAGTGAGCAGGATATTTGCTTGGTCTATTTTCCAATACTCTTGAACTTCCTCCGAAGTAGGTAGGTGAATTTTCTGAAAAACTGGATTTTTCGCTATATAATCTTGGAGTAGTTGAGTAATCTGAGGAACAGCGGAATAGGCTAGTAAGACAGGCTTTATACTTGCTTGACGTTTTAATAACAATTGAGCCGTCTTTTCTTTTTTACTAGTAATGGTTAACTCATGTCGTAGGATATTTCCATTTGTATATTCTTGGACAGGAATAGTGCCGATTAGCCCCGTAAAGCTGCCATTTGGCGTGTGAATTCGATTAATAAAGAGCCCTTCTAGGGGTAATTCTTTAAAAAGATGCTCCTTTTTAAAAGCTACATACTTTTCTTTAACCTCACTAAAAAAGCGGTCAGTTGATTCAATTTGGGTTAAATCTGGATAGCATGCTTGGAATGGAAAAATGTCCATTTATTTGTTCTATGTCTTTACTTGTTTTAACTTCTCTCACAAAAGTAGCAATTCCAATTTTACTTTATTGCAGAGAATGGTATATTTATGCTTTTAGAATTTGTTTTACAGATATTCGTAGCGGATGATTGAAGTTTGTAACTCCTATCACCAGAAAATCTCTAAGTCCTCACAATAGAAAAAGTATGAGTCAAATTAAAAAAAGAATAAGCGCACTAAGAAAAGTGATGGCAAAAGCAGGGATAGATGCTTACCTAATACCTAGCAGTGACCCGCATCAGAGTGAATATGTGGCGGAACATTGGAATTCGAGGAACTGGATTTCTGGTTTTACAGGTTCTGCAGGGATCGTAGTGGTCACCGCTAAGGCCGCTTTTCTGTGGACGGACTCTAGATATTTTTTACAAGCAGATACCCAATTGAAAGGGACGGGGATTAGCTTACAAAAGCAGGTAGTGCCTCATGCGCCAGAGCATCTTGATTGGCTAAGCAGGCATCTTCCTAGTAAAGCAGTGATAGGATTAGATGGAAAAAACTTTTCGGTGGGGCAGCTAAATGCCTTACAAAAGAAAGTAGCTGCTAAAGAGATTAGGGTTAATACGACGCAGGATTTGATCGCAGAGATTTGGAAAGACCGTCCAAGTTTGCCGAATACGCCCATTTTTGATCATAAAGAAAAATTTGCTGGTAAAAGTAGAAAAGATAAAATAAGAGCGATTCAAGCAAAAATGGAGGGGTATGGTGCGACCTATCACCTCATGACGACTTTAGATGACATCGCTTGGACCTTTAATATAAGAGGAAAGGATGTGGCCTATAATCCTGTAGCTATTGCCAATGCGGTGATTGGCAAAGAAGTCAGCTATTTATTCATTGACCCGCAGAAGGTGCCTGATGCGCTGCGCAAAGCTTTTGATAAATTGGCCATCGTCATAAAACCCTATGACGGCTTGGATCAGTTTTTAAAAGATTTGCCTACAGGCAAAATATTGATTGACCCAGATAAGATCAATGCACACCTGCATAGCTTGATTGAGGCAGAGAAAATTATATATGCGCCGACTATTGCTATGCAATTAAAAGCGATCAAAAATGAAGTGGAAATTGCGCATATGAAAGCAGTCATGCTTAGAGATGGGGTGGCCTTGACTAAATTTTATAGATGGCTAGAAAAAGAATTAAAGAGCCGATCGGTAACAGAATGTGAAGTAGCGGAGCAATTAGCGTATTATAGAAAAGCACAAGGGTTTTATCATGGGGAAAGTTTCTCTGCCATAGTTGGCTACAATGCCAATGGCGCCATTGTACACTATAGAGCGATGCCAGAAACTTGTGCGGCTATTGAAAAATCAGGAATACTACTAATAGATTCAGGTGGTCAATACGAGGATGGAACGACTGATATTACTAGAACGATATCACTAGGTCGAGCAACTAAAGAGCAAAAGAAGTGCTATACCTTAGTCCTAAAAGGACATATTGCCATTGCTACCTTGGTTTTCCCGAGAGGGACCAAAGGGATTCAAATGGATGCATTCGCGCGGCAAGCTTTATGGCGAAATCACTTAGACTATGGACATGGAACGGGGCATGGGGTCGGCTTTTTCCTAAACGTACACGAACCTCCACAAGGCTTTACCACCACGGCATCCAGAGGGGGATTGACGCCGATAGAAGAGGGGATGATCACTTCAAATGAACCTGGATTTTATAAAACAGGAGAATTTGGTATCAGAACGGAAAATTTAATGCTAACGGTTGACGATGAAACGAATGAATATGGTGATTTTTTAAGATTTGAAACGATTACCCTGTTTCCAATTGATAAAAAATTAATAGATTTAAAACTGTTAACTGATCTGGAAATTGATTGGATTAACCAGTACCACCAAGAAGTGGAAGATCAACTGTTGCCTCATTTATCAAAAGAAGAGCAGAAGTGGTTGGAAGAAAAATGTCGAGAAATAGGGTAGGAAATTCAACTTCAACCTCAATTTGAACCCCAACTTCAACTCAATCTCAACCTGTTTGCTTTGAAATGAATGCCTAAGATTGTGCAAAACAGTAAGATTGTTGTTAAATTTTAAAAAAATGCTAGAATTTATCAAAAAAATGAAAATGATTTTTTGATAAATTTCAAAAATTCGTATCTTTACCTTTAGTAAAAGGTTTATTACTTTGAGAAACTGGTAATTTTTCGAAATTGCCATAAACAAATTAAAGCTATGGGAAATAATAAAACTAGTCTAGAGGATGTTAAAAAAAATATCCAAGGCTGGGCAGATAGCAAAATTCTTGACAACGATAAGAAAATATTTATTATCGGTGGCAAGAATACTACAAAAGCTCCCGCTCCTATTTGGGGTGGATTTTGTGGTGGCTCAACCCCGCAATAGCTAGCAAATTTTCTTCGGGTTAAGAACTTAAAGCGGGCTTCATTGTCTTTTCAATGCGGCCCGCTTTGCATTTTATTCCTACCTTCAATCATTCCAATCAAGCCAAAAAAAGGTAAATGACGCGTTTTGTCAATGTCAACCAATTAGAAGCAGATCTAAAATACGAGATTAGCAACATCGCAAAAGCTAATATCATTGACCAACTGATTAGTAAGTATGCGTATACGAATATACATAGAGCCAAGGAACTCATTACAGAACAGTATGTCTTGCTCCAGGAGGAAAAGACGCCACAGTTAGAAGCTAATTACCACCTTTACGCCGCCTTTATTGAAAATCAATTTTATAATTATCCTATTGCAGAGCATCATTTCAAGGAGGCTTTGTCCATCGTTAAAAACGAAGGGGACTTGAAGCAACAGGCGGAGCTATATATTGATTTTGCTGGAATTTATATCAATTTGGATAAGTTAAAGGAGGCACATGATTATGTAGACAAAGCTAGAGCCTACCTTAATCGGTATCCCGATAAAATTTTGCGTGGACGACTTATTTGTAGAGAGGGCTATATTAATCTTTATTACGGCGATTATGGGCCAGCAGTGGAAAAATTCCTAGAAGCGGATAAGGAATTTAACACGGTCAAACCACCCTTGTCTCTTAAAGACGCTTACTTTTTATCCTTGATTCACAGTGGCTTAGGAAATTGCTATGAGCAGTCTTCTAAGGATATGGAAAAAGGGGTTAAGAATTACTTAAAGGCATTGGAAGTTTGTCATGAACATAACCTAGGTACGCGGTTATCTTGGCATTACTTGAACGTAGGAAAGGCTTTTATGGGCCTCAATAATTTATCTAAGGCAGAGCAATATTATCGTAGAGCAATTGAAATAACGGATATGTTAAACAATGATGCTCGTGGTGGCGCCTATGCGAATCTAGGCTATTGTTATTTCCTTCAAGAGCGCTATGACGAAGTACCAGGGTGTTATGATATGGCGGAACAGCTTTATCTGGAAAATCCAGAAACGAACTACTCTAACTTTGTTAATATTGAAAATTGGCGAGCCAAACTACATACGACTTTAGGCAATCGGGAGCAGGCAGAGGAGCATTTTATTACCGCTTTTGGCTATGCAAATAAGAAAGGCGATGGAGAAATGTATGCAGAAATATGTAGAAATATCTCCGCTTTTTATGCAGAAATTGGAGATTATAAAAATGCCTACGAGTATCTGATTTTAAATGAAACGGTTAAAGAAAAGCGGAAAGAAAAACTAAACAGCCGAAAGATATTAGAATTAGAAGTAAAGTATGAGTCAGAAAAGCGACGTCAAGAGGCAGAAATGCTGCGCTTACAAGCGTCTAGTCTGCAATTGAAAGCCCTCAGAGCGCAGATGAATCCGCATTTTATGTACAATGCGCTCAATTCTATTCAGAACTACATTACTTCCAATGAATTAAAGGATGCGTCTAGATATTTAGCCAAATTTGCTCACCTGATGCGTCAAAGTTTGGACTATTCAGATTTAGAAGTTATCTCCTTAGAGAAGGAGGTCCAGTTCTTAGGAGATTATTTGATGATTAATGAGAAACTGCGGTTCAAAGATAAGTTGAAACATCAAATTACGATTGATCCGGAAATTGAACCAGATATTTTTGGTATTCCGACCATGATCGTTCAACCATATGTGGAGAATGCCATCGAGCATGGTTTACGGAGCAGAGAAATGGGGGTCGTTAAGATTGAATTTCAATTGATTGATGACTATTCTATGTTATGCATTGTGGAGGATAATGGTATTGGTCGAGATAAAGCAAGAGAATTACAGTCTTTAGACGATGGCTACCGAAAGCATGAGTCAAAGGGGACTAAAATTACGGAAGAAAGATTAAGGGTCTTGCATAACCATACCACAGATCGACACTATATCAAAACCATTGACCTTGTTGATAATTTTACTAAAGAACCAATAGGCACTAGAGTGGAAATTTTGATTCCTATTGTGGAAATACAACTTAAATAATAATTAAAATACCGTTCGCTTTTATCTAAACGACCTTCACTGTCTATCTCACAACTTATTTAAAAAAATTCTATTACATAGGTAGTCTATATCTTCCATTTTTTTGTATTTTCACGTGTTTTATCTCATCATACCCACACAAGTCTAAACACATCATAAAATTTATGGACTTTTAAATTATTCAAAAAGTCTAGATAAAGGAATCTCCTTGACGTATGAAAAACATAATTACCACTATTTATACGGCCATATTGGTCGTATTTATCCCTTTCTTCCTATCTGCACAAGCGCTAACAGAAACCCCTATAACAGCTACTTTCGAAGGGGTATCTATTAGTCAAGTCTTACAAGAAATTGAAAAGACGAATAATGTGCCTTTCTATTATAAACAATCAGACCTACCCAATAAGTCTATTACCGCCACTTTTGAAAATACAAGTCTAGCGGATGTACTCTACGAAGTATTTAGAGAAACACCAATCGACTTTATGGCCTATAGAGATTATGCCATTATTCTTGCTCCGCAGAATATAGTTCAAGAAAGCTATTCTGCAGATTATTATCAAGCTTTGGAAAATAATCTGAATGAAGATGAAAGTGAGCGAGAAAGTAAGCGGACCATAGTAGTAGGAAATTTCAGAAATCTGAGTGCCTCTGGTCGAGCAAAGATTACAGGTACTATTTTAGATGAGCAGACGAAAGAACCAATTATTGGAGCCACCCTTCTTTTTACGGAATTAAATGTAGGTACGGCTACTGATTTTAATGGGGCTTATGAAACGGAAATACCTACAGGGGAATATGAATTATTGATTCAGTATATCGGCTATTCTGATATGGTGAAGAAAATTAAAGTATTTAGTGATGGTATGGTAGACTTGGAATTATCTAAAGCGGCAGTAGATTTGGAGGAAGTGGTGGTATCTGCTAGAGCAGTTGATGCGAATATCGAAAATGCGCAGATAGGAGTAAGTCGTTTAGAGGTAAAAGATATTAAAAAAACACCCACTTTTTTAGGGGAGGCAGATGTAGTGAAAACGCTTTTACTTAATCCAGGTGTAAGTTCCATTGGAGAAGGGGCAACTGGCTTTAATGTAAGAGGGGGAAATGTAGATCAAAATTTAGTACTTCAAGATGAAGGTTTTATATTTAATTCTTCCCACGCACTTGGTTTCTTTAGTACGTTCAATGCAGATTTAGTGCGAAGTGTAGAGCTGTATAAAGGAAGTATTCCTGCACAATTTGGTGGTAGATTAGCCTCTGTTTTAGATGTGGAATTAAGAGATGGTAATTTTGAAGAATTCAAGATTAAGGGTGGGGCAGGACCCGTATCAAGTAGGGTGAGTTTAGAAGGACCCGTGATTAAGGATAAAAGTAGTTTTCTAATAGGATTTAGAAGTACCTATTCTGACTGGATTTTAAATACCATTAATGTAGAAGCAGTAAAAAGAAGTTCTGCTTTTTTCTATGATGCTAATTTAAAATACACGCATAGAATTGATAAGAAAAATTCTATCATTTTATCAGGTTATTCCTCGCAAGATGAATTCGTATTTAATAATGAATTTGGATTTGATTATTCTACTTGGATGGCACAGCTAACTTTCAAAACTATATTCAGCGATCAATTATATAATAATTTCAGCCTTACAACTAGTACTTATACCAGTAAGCAGACAGATTTGGCAGAGTTGACTGGCTCGGCTTTGGAGAATGATATTTCTTATTACAAATTCAAGAATGCACTGACTTACACACTGGATAACGATATGAAATTGGACATGGGTATTTCTTCCATTTTATATAATAGTTTACCAGGAAATCGAACGCCTTTTGGCGACCTTTCAGATGTATTGCCTAAGCGGCTAGAAGAGGAAAAAGGACTGGAATCTGCTGCTTTTATCAATACCGAATATGAGGTGTCTCCTAGTTTGTTAGTGACAGGTGGTTTAAGATTTTCTTATTACCAATTTTTAGGACCGAAAACGATTTATCAGTATGGAGAGAATGATCCTACTTTGGGATTTGATAATATAATAGGGGCAAATATTGAAGATGGGGTGATTGCTTCGTATGGTACTTTAGAACCCAGACTTTCTCTTCGATACCGTTTGAGTGCAGATAAATCTGTAAAGTTGGGGTATAGCCGTACAGCGCAGTATGTTAATCAAATTTATAACTCTGATACACCAACACCGACTAATCAATTTCAATTAACAACGAATTATATCAAGCCGCAACGCTCGCATAATTTATCTGCTGGATATTTTCAGAATTTTAATAATAATAATATAGAGACTTCAGTGGAGCTATTTGCTAGAGTTATTGATGATGCATTTGATTATAAAGATTTTGCAGAATTAATTGTGAACGATCATTTGGAAACAGAAATATTAGCAGGAGAGGGTAGAGCAGCAGGAGTAGAGCTTAGTGTAAAAAAGAAAGAGGGTACTTATAATGGTTGGGTGAGTTATACTTATTCTCGTGCTGAACGACGAATAGATGGAATCAATAAAAATAATTGGTATAAGAGTAATTTTGATCAACCACATAATGCTTCTTTGGTACTCAATTATAATCCGAATAAACGACATACCGTAACGGTAAATTTCAATTATTCTACAGGGCGTCCAGCGACTCCTCCTTTAGGAAATTATGTAACGGATAGAGGCTTAGCTATTCCTATATATGCGGAAAGAAATCAAGTGAGAATACCAGATTACCACAGAATGGATATTGCTTATACGATAGATCAAGGATATAAGAAGACCGCTAAATTTAAAACAAGTTGGACGATTTCTTTATACAATGTATATGGTCGGAAGAATGCCTTCTCTGTTTATTACACACAGGGAGCATTTAATATTCCACAAGCAAATAAGTTGGCCATCTTAGGTTCTGTATTTCCTGCGGTTACTTTCAACTTTGAAATCCTATAGGCGTTAATACCTAAGCTATGACCTTTAATCGCCCCACTAAAGTAATCGTTCAATTAGGAAGTATCATACTACTTAGTTTTTTAGTAGGAAACTGCTTGGATCCTATAGAATTTGAGCGACCTGTTACGATTAAAAATGGGGTGGCGATACAAGGAAAACTGAATAAAGGGAATCCAAGTTATTTAAACGTAAGCATTCGAGAAATTTTTAATTTTGAAAAAAATTCTAATTTAATTAATGTACAGTCTGTGCGTCTAATAGATGGAACAGGTAATTCCATTAATATTGCTACTCGACGTGATGGCGTTTATTATAAAGCGTTTTCGGAAGCGGAATCTGATTTTACAATTGAGTATGGGGAAGGCTATAAGATCAGAGTGGAAATGCGGGATGACCGTATATTTGAGTCTTCCTTAGATACAATTTTTCCTGTTCCAACACCAGAAAAACTATCTGTTACGAAAGAAACAGTAAGAGGAATTAACTCGATCGGGAATGTAGAAGATTTGACAGCCATCTCTTTTTCAATTGATACGCCCTTAAAAGTATCACCCGAAGCAGAAAATGCTCGATTATTGTGGGAATTAGAATCTACCCACATATTTTCTGATTCTCCTGAAGCATATGGCCTATTTAGTTGTGCTCCTGTTAGAGTGGATGCCCAAGCTAAACAATGCTATGTAACCAGTTCTTTATTTACTAACTATATCCCATTGAATGGGCCAGCTATAAATAGTCCATCTATTGAAAAGTATGAACTTCTGGAAATTGTACCGAATTGGCTTTTTGCAGAAGGCTATTATCTGACAGTGTATCAAGAATCTCTAACACAAGCATCTTTTGAATACTGGAAACAGGTACATCAATTGGTCTCTCGAACTGGAGATATTTTTGAACCACCAGATGCTAAGGTGATTACGAATTTGGTAAATATAGATAATCCCGCAGAGGAAGTTTTTGGTTTCTTTTATGCGACAGAAGAAAAAGCGCTGCGGGCCTATGTGTCACCAGATCTTGCAGATAATCCACGGCCATTTTGTCCAGAGCCAATTATTTTTGGTGCGGCACCTCCGGGGTGTTGTAATTGTTTGTCTTTTCCAAATTCTACAACAGAGAAACCTAGTTGGTGGATAGAGTAAAAGAAATAAATTCTAAATTAATTTTTATGTATTTGAAAAAAAATAAACAAAGTAGACTTTTTCCACTCATGGGAAAGTTACTGATTATTGCGCTGCTAATTTCGGGTTGTTTAGATCAGATAGATTTTGATCGACCTGCGACGATAGAAAATGGAATCGCTATTCAAGGTAAATTAGTAAAAGGGGCACCCAATTACATAAGAATTACCATTAGGAAGGTTTTTGATTTTGCGGAAAACGCACGATTGATTAATGCCAAAGTGGTGGATTTAATAGACGAGGATGGTAATCGCTTAGCAATTGATTCTCCAAGGGATGGTGTTTTTGAAATGGAGATTACCGATGATCAGATGGTCATTGATTATGGTAAGAAGTATAGTCTTAGAATAGAGTTATTTGATAATAGAGTGTATGAATCTGCGATAGAATCGATCATGCCAGTTCCAACGCCTGTAGATTTGAAAGTACAGAAGATTACCAAAGAAAGCGTTAATAGTCTCGGTGATTTAATCGATAGAGAATTCTTGGCTTTTACAGTGGATACTCCGCTAGAAGTGACAGAGGGATCTGGGAATGTGAAAATGTTATGGGAATTAGAAGCTACTTATAGATACTCTGATTCTGCGGAATCTTATAGCTCCTTTGCTTGTCGACCTGTTAGAATTGAGGATACTAACAAGGCTTGCTATATATCTGCTTCTCCAACGACTAACTTTATTCCCATAGATGGACCAAATATTAGTGGCAATTCCGTCAATGATTATACGCTCTATGAAACTTCTATTAATAGTATTTTTGCAGAAGGATACTACCTATCTGTTTTGCAACAATCTATGACGCCTACTGCCTTTGAATATTGGTCACAAGTAAATAAAGTATTATCTAGAACGGGGAATTTATTCGAACCCCCGGCTGGAAAAGTAAAAACAAACTTTACGAATCCTAATGATGAGAATGATGAAGTTTTTGGCTATTTCTATGCTACGGAGGAAAAAGTAGTTAGGGTATTTGTATCTCCAGAATTTGCTAATAATCCGCTTCGCTTTTGTCCAGCTCCTCCGTCTGAAAATGGACAAGCTCCTAGTGATTGTTGTAATTGTTTAACGACTGCAGGAGCCACAACACAAGCACCTTCTTGGTGGGAATAACTTTTTATAACTTAGGTTCAGGTATAAGACTTCTCTATTCTCTAGAATAGTTTTGACTAATTTATCAAAAAACAATGAATAATATCACTCTTTTCTCTCAGTATAATAAGCGTTCATGGTGTGCTATATTAAGTATATGTATGATTGCTTTCTTTTCTAATCAGGCCATATCTGCGGAGGATATCGTTTTGGAAGATAATACTAGTTATATCCATTTGGATAAATCCTTTTATGTTACAGGAGAAGTTATCTGGTATAAATTATATCTAGACAAATCATTCCAAGAAAAAGAAGTGACGATCAGCTGTTTGGTTGCCAATCAAAAAGGAAAGGTAATCGGTAATATGTTTTACCAAACAAATGGTCAAATGCATATCAACGGTTACTATAAAATTCCATTTGATGTGGAATCGGGCATGTATACCATACAATTTTCAGGGGTAGATCAAAGCACCGATCAATCAACAGTATTGAGTGAAGTGGCTGTTCCTGTTTATAACGACTTAAAAGGAATGGCACCTCCTACTGCTCCAGATTCTAATAGCCTAGAAATGGTCGTAGAAGAAACGGCGTCTCCATTGGCTAATAATCTGAATATAGTAATTAACTTACCAAAAAATAATTATCAACAAAGAGAAGCAGTTGCGGGTTCTATTAGCGTGACGAATGCTGCTGGACAAGCTGTTGCTGGTAATATATCTATTGCTGTAGTAGACAAAGAATTAGCAGATGGCGGCATTGTTCAAAGCACGAATATTAGTGGTAGCGGAGAGTATAAGAAAGATTTATATGTGACGGGAACCGTTAGTAATTTAGCTGGAGGTAGTGCAGAGAATACGGTGGTAGGCGGTTTTTCTGCTACGGATGCACAAATTTATTATGCAAAAGTAAATGAGGACGGAAAGTTTAGAATGAAGCTGCCTGTCTTTGGTGGAGAAAAAATTATCCAATTTCTTGGAGATCCTAAAACCATTGAAAATATCGGTGTGAACTTAGAACAAAGCATTGCTCCTAATGCTGCGGAATTACCAGTCAATAATACCGTTGCTAAGTATGTGGCACTTAGTAAACAGCGAAAGAAAATATTCCAACATTATGCTGCGCTAGAAAGTAATCTAGAGATCACGCCAACTAAAGCTAAAGTAGTGAAGCAAAAGGCGAATCAGGGCTGGAACATTAAAGAATACGAGTACTTTGAGTACATGTACATTTTCTTTAAGGAAAATCTGAGCCCACTGCGTTTTGAATTTAAATCGGATAGTACCTATGCGGCAAAAATGTATAATCCAGCTAACCAAACTTCTGATAAATTCTTTGGTGGGAAGCCGCTTTTTATTATTGATAATATTGCTACTAGAGATGGTGACTATGTAGCGCGTATGAGAATGGAAGATGTTGCGGAGGTAGAGTTATTTTATCGACTGAAAGATTTGAATAAAAACTATAAGATATTTGGTCGTAATGGGGTGGCTAAGATCACCACTTATGAGCGACTCAATAAATTGCCAGTAAAAGAATCAAAAAATAATTTTACCATACAAGGGCTACAAGAAGCAGCAGCTTTTCCGCTGTTTAATCCTTCGGATATAACAGAAAGTCGACAACCATTCTTTCGACCACAATTGTATTGGAATCCCGATATTACTACGGATGGTAGAGGTAAGGCAAACTTCAATTATTTCCAAACGGACGATAGAAGTACGTTCCAAATCCAAGTCGTTTTTCAAGGAGAGAATGG
>CALJIY010000133.1 GCA_937973945.1 uncultured Saprospiraceae bacterium
AGGCATAAAACCTGTCAAAAAAATGACATTCTAAAGAAAACAAAATCCCACCTTGTTATTTATTATTGCAGCATGAAATTGAAAAACGACCTTTTAATCAGAACCGCTTTAGGCGAAGATGTAGAAAGACCGCCTGTTTGGTTAATGCGACAAGCAGGTAGAATTTTGCCACAGTATCGGGCTTTGCGTGGTAGTTTAAGTGGGTTTAAGGAATTGGTTGAAACGCCTGCCTTAGCGGCAGAGGTGACAATTCAACCAGTGGATGAATTAGGCGTAGATGCTGCGATCATCTTCTCGGATATTCTGGTTATTCCCGAAGCGATGGGATTGACTTATGAAATGGTGGAAAAAAGAGGTCCTTTGTTTCCTAAGACGATAGAAAGTGATAAAGATATACAGGCATTAATAAGTGGTGCAGATGCGGCGGCAGAATTGAAGTATGTGTATGACGCGATTCAAATTACGGTTAAGGAGTTGGATGGAAGAGTGCCTTTAATAGGTTTTGCTGGAGCGCCGTGGACGATCTTTGCCTATATGATAGAAGGTTCCGGTAGTAAAACTTTCTCTAAGGCTAAACGCTTTTTGTACAAACATCCAGAACTATCTCACCAATTACTACAAAAGATAACAAATACGACCATTGCCTATCTACAGCAGAAAGTTGCCAGTGGGGTGAGTCTAGTACAAATATTTGATTCTTGGGCAGGTATTCTTACGCCTTCCTTATTTAAGACTTTTGCTTTGCCTTATATTAAGCAAATAGCGTCTTCTATTACTAAAGTCCCGGTAACCGTATTTGCAAAGGGCGCGTGGTTTGCTTTAGCAGATTTGGAATCTATAGATTGTAATGTAGTAGGTTTGGATTGGGGCACTTCCCCTGATTATGCCAGACAACATATCACCAAAATACTTCAAGGAAATTTAGATCCTTGTCAGTTATATGGATCTGCTAAAGAAGTGGAATCAGCAGCGATTAAAATGGTACAAGATTTTGGTGGTAATCATATTGCTAATTTGGGACATGGCGTCTATCCTGATACGCCTTTGGATAATGTACGGGTGTTTGTGGATACGGTTAAGTCCTTATCTTATGCAGGTAGTTAGGGAACAAAGTGCTTCAGCACTAAAATCAATTCCCTAACTTGGAATCCTTGCACAATCGATGGTTTAAGCTTGTAACTTAAACCATCGACTATACAAGATTAAACAACTGCTACAGGAACTATTGCATTACTAAACACCATTTGGAAAGAACTGCCTTCCCCAATTTTACTGTCTACTTTTATTGTTCCTTTATTTAATTTAACCAATTCTTGTACTAGATTAAGTCCAATTCCAGAACCAGACTCCCCTAAGGTACCTTTTGTGTTTTTTAAAGCAGTTATTTCAAATAGCTTATTCTTTTGCTCCTCTGTCATGCCTACCCCGGTATCAGAAATTTGAATAAGTAAATCAGTATCCACTACTTGATAGCTTACCGTAATAGTCCCGCCTACTGGTGTGAATTTGAGCGAATTATCAATCAAGTTTCTACAAATGCCCATAAAAGAATTCAGATCAAGTTGAATGGTAGTAGGGGTTAATTCTGCCTGAAATTGGATGCTTTTATTATCAGCAATGTCCTTAAAGGAATCGATGATTTCTTGGATGATTTCGGAAATATCAAAAACAACTGGATGGCGGTGCAGGGCGTTTCGTTGAGATAAGGCCCAGCTTAATAGATTATCTAATAGGTTATTTAAAAAGAAGGAAGATTGTTCTAGAGAGGCGCATAATTTTTTTAGACCACTAAAATCTTCTTTTTGTAGTAAGTAGTTTACTTTTTTAGATATGCCTCGGAAGGACAGCGCTGGTTTTCTTAGATCGTGCCCTATGATAGAAAAGATTTGATCTTTTGATCTATTTAACTCAAACAACTGTATTTCTTTCTTCTTAATATTCGTAAGGTCTGAAAATAAAAATGTGTAGCCTCTAATCAAACTTCCTTTTTTTAAGGTCGCTACTTTTACTTGAAATGTTTTTTGCTCATGATGTTGGCTCTCCATCTGCAATTCGTGGAGTGCATCGCTTCCTGCTAATAATTTGTCAATAAATTCCTTGGTTTTATGAAGCGTGAGCATGCTATTGTTTGTAAATAATTGTGGAAGTGTCAAGGTTTTTTGATATAAAAAGGTAGCCTTCGCCTGCTCATTCATATTGATAATAGCCAAACTAGGATCTGTTGTAATGGCTAAGTCAGAGACAGAATTTAATACATCTTTCGTGATTTCATCTAATTCCTTATCAAACATTCTATATCCAGATACAAACCAACTGACGATGATTAGGTGGGATAAATAGCTAAAGGTGGAATTGGGAATGATCCATTTCCCTTCCTGAAAAACATTTAGATAGCGAGCTATTAAAAAAGGGATGATAATAAACGAAAAGCACAACAGTCCTTTTTTAAGTCGGTCATTATTATCAATGTATATATTGTGAATAAATATAATGGTCATTACGGAGGTCATCACATAAAAAGAATGTATAAAACTAAATTTGGCTATTAGATTATCTGGATTTGAGGTAAATCGCCAATAGCCATCAATCATTTCTTCGTTAAAGTAATATAGTTGCCTAGTTGCCAGACCATAGTA
>CALJIY010000134.1 GCA_937973945.1 uncultured Saprospiraceae bacterium
ATGATTTTTTAAACATTGACTATCAACGTCTTACTACTTCATACCTATTACTTTATACTTCACTAATTTCCTTTTCTAAATATATTTTTATTGCTTCCCAGCTAAGTGTCGCACAGCTTAGTCTACTCGGAAAATCTTTTGCTGCCTCAAAAGCTTCTAACTCCTTTATTTCAACATCCTTCGTTGGGGCCTCACTTGGGTCGGTCAATTCCTTAAATATTCTGCACAATTCCAAAGCTTCTTCAATAGATTTATTTTCCAAATTTTTCACTAACACAGAAGTAGATGCCTTTGAAATGGCACAGCCATACCCGTGAAAGTGTATATCCTTTATTAGTCCATTCTCTAAGTCTAGATACAAATTAAATTGATCTCCACATAAAGGATTATAAGCTTCTATATTGTGGGCAGCAGCTGGCTGTTTTTCATAATGGTAAGGCGTCTTATTATGTTTTAATATGACTGATTTGTAGAGTTGTTTGAGTTTTTCTGTCATGATTGAAAGATACAAAAAAATTGGATGTTTGATTTCTATTGGTATGTTTTATAAAAGACAATTTTAGAGTCAAATCGACCACCTTTGTTTTTTATTTTTGTCCTCTTAGCGAAAGACCTTATTTTTGAACTCGATTTAGAGTCTGATATACTCCTAACAAAAAGGACTTACCTACCTTTATACCATAAAACATGAACCAACGCATTTTAGTTTTGCTGTTCTATTTTTCTTTACCCTTCGTATTATTGGCTCAAGAACAAGGAGTCTTTTCAGGAAGTTTTCAAGGGAATGGGAATTTCTTTCTTCGAGACACCGCCATTGGTGCAGCGAATACGCCTCAATATGAGCATCAATTATATGGAGCGGACGCGTGGTTGAATTTAAATTATAACCAGAGTGGCTTTCATGTAGGAATGCGCTTTGATTTATTTAATAATTCTAATTTACTGAATCCTCAAGGCTCTTATACTGCGGAGGGCATTGGGCGATGGTTTATTGATAAAAAAATAGATAAGCTTCAGCTTTCGGGCGGCTATTTATACGACCAAATCGGAAGTGGAATTATTTTTAGAGCTTATGAAGAACGCCCCTTATTAATTGATAATGCATTATATGGTATTCGCCTAGCCTATGACCTTACGGAAGATTGGCAGGTAAAGGTCATGACGGGCCGACAGAAGCAACAATTTGAAAGATATAGTCCAGTTATTAAAGCTTTGAATATAGATGGCTTTGTATTAGGAGAAGGGAATAAAACTTGGTCGATGTCTCCAGGTATCGGCGTGGTCAATCGAACATATGATGACGCAACGATGCAACGAATAGTGGGTACAGTATCTACTTTTTCTGTTACAGATAGTATTGCACCAAGCTATAATACTTATGCCTTTACCCTTTATAATAGTCTAACTGTTGGCAAATTGAATTGGTATATGGAGGCGGCGTGGAAAACGAAAGATGTCTTATTCGACCCATTTGCTTTAAAAACAAATCGAGATGGCAGTACGGCTCAGGGTAGATTAGTCAATCCAAATGGCTCAGTTTATTATACCTCTGTTAGTTATGCGAGCAAAGGGATTGGCGTTACTGTAGAAGGGAAACGTACAGAGAATTTTACTTTTCGAACCAACCCATTCGTATCACTTAATCAAGGGATGTTGAATTTTCTACCTCCAATGGCAAGATTCAATACCTATCGACTGACTAGTAGATATACGCCTGCCATCCAAGAATTAGGAGAGCAAGCAGTCAAACTAGATTTTAAACTTAATCCAGCCAAGAATTTAAGTTTGGATTTTAATTTCTCCAATATTAGTGATTTGGATAATCAGTTGCTATACCGAGAATTTTACTCTGAGTTTCAATACAAGAAAAAACGGCAATGGATATTAACAGGTGGTATCCAGTTTCAACAATATAATCAAGAAATTTTTGAAACGAAGCCTGATGTTCCATTGGTTAATACGGTTATTCCTTTTGCAGATTTTTTATATAAATTAGATCGCAAAAAAAGTTTGCGATTTGAATTGCAATATATGAGTACGCGTCAAGATTTTGGCAGTTGGATATTTGGCTTGGCAGAGTATTCTGTAGCACCGCATTGGACTTTTACCATATCGGACATGTATAATAGTAGTCCGAAGAAAACAGATAAAATTCATTATCCTAGACTCGATGTTTTTTACACTATTAAGTCCAATCGTTTTTCTTTGAGTTATGTCAAGCAGGTAGAAGGAGTCGTTTGTTCTGGAGGAATATGTCGATTAGAGCCTGCATTTAGTGGTTTGCGTATGTCTGTTAACTCTACTTTTTAATGGGCAGTAACGCGGATTTGAAATTAGGTTTAGTAAACTTTTAAAGTTTACTAAACTTATGCGAAAAACAAATAAAATGAAAATTCAAATAATATCCTCCTTCCTATTCTTCTTGTTTTTATTTTCTTGCACGGAAAACAAACCAGTGATTCCTTGTTTAAGCTGTGATGGGAGTAGTGTTAATGTAATCCCTACGAACACGACCAAAAAAGTCTTAATGGAGGAATTTACAGGAGTCCGTTGTGTCAACTGTCCACAAGCGCAAGCAGAAATAAAAAACCTACAGACAGAAGGAATATTTGGAGAAGACTTAATTGTGGTTTCTTATCATGCAGGCTTTTTTTCAGAACCATATTCAGATAGTCAAAAAGATTTTAGAACAGTTGCAGGTACGGAAATATTAAATTTCTTAGAAACACCAATTGGTTATCCTTCAGGGGTGGTCAATAGAAAGCAATTTGAAGGCGAGCGAAGTTTACAATTAATTCAATTTGCTACTTGGGGAGGATTTATTGGACAGGCTTTAGTAGAGGAAGCACAGGTGGCAATTGATTTATCTACGAATTATAATGAAACAAATCGAATGCTTGAAATAGCCGTTGGTACTATCTCCTTAGAAAGAATTTCAGAGCCTTTGAATCTGACTGTATTAATAAGCGAAGACGACATTCAAGATGTTCAATTAACTCCTGATGGCATACAGAATGATTATGCACAAACGCATACATTTAGAACGATGGTGACAGATGTTTTTGGAGATGCCTTGTCGACTAATTTAAATTTAGGAGAGCGAGTGGATAAGAATTATACGTTTACTTTGCCTTCTGATTGGGTCGCGGAAAATTGTAGTGTGGTTGCATTTGTGCATCAAGCTTCTGATGGAATAGAGGTATTGCAGGTAGAGGAAACAAAGGTTACTGAGTAACGAAGAATATAGAATTTTTAAGAACACAGAGACACGGAGGCACAGCGTTAATTTATTCTCTGTGTCCCAGTGTCTCAGTGTTCTTAAACTCTAAAACTCCCTACCTTATAACTCCCGTATCTTAATATTCCGAAAAGCCACCCGATCCCCATGATCCTGTAAAGAAATATGCCCTTTTCGATAGGTACCAAAACCCTTCATGTCTTTGAATTTAGTCTTAGAAATTCGTTCTGCCCATTCCTCGGTAAACATTTCGAAGGCGACTACTTTCTTGCCATTCAACCAATGTTCTACTTGTCCATTATTGATGATTAAACGAACCTCATTCCATTGATTGGCGGGGCGAACGGTTTCTGCCTTACAAGAAATCATATCATACAAATCTCCTGCTCGATGCGTTTTAATTTTAGCATCAGGGTGGCAGCTATTATCTAAGATTTGCATCTCTGGGCCCGTTTGCCAAACATAGTCAAAATCCTCACTTTCATTTACATTATAGATGATGCCACTATTCCCACAATTAGCAATTTTCCATTCCAATCTTAATTCATAATTTTCATAAGCTTTGTCTGTAATAATATCGCCGCCATCTTTTGCTTGCCAAGCCCCGTCTTCTTTTTGCGTGGAGTCTAAGATTAATTCTCCATTCTTGACTACCCAGTTAGTACCTATTGTTTCTTTCTTGAAATTCCGCCAACCGGTAGTTGTTTGGCCATCAAATAAGGATTGCCAGCCTGCCGATTTTTCTGCGGCACTTAACGTATTCATAGCAGACATAGCTGGTGCAGTAGTTTTTGTGCCTGCCAGATTTTGTGGAATGGCATTCATCGTATACCATGCCTCCGTGGTCCAAAGTTCATGGTTGTTTGCACTAACAAAAGACTTGTTTAAATGAACATAAATTAAATGATCTTCTTCCATGCCTGCCAATTCTAAAAAGACTTTCTTTCTATCATCCGATACATTTACAGAAAGAATATCTAATGCCTTGTCGTCTAATTTAGGACCTCCATATTCTTTGGTAGGTAAGTAATACCATTGTCTTATTTCGTAGTCATTTTTATCCCAACCGTCGTTTATATCTAATGGTTCCGTAAACTCTATTTCTATACCATTTGACTTAGCTCGGACTGCTAACATTTCAAAAGTAGATTGCTCATTGTATTCCAATCGTTGAAGTCCATACCATAGCTTATTACTGTGTTGCCAGTTACCTGTAGAGCCTACACCACCTATATATAAAGCCCCATCTGGACCATAGACCATCCGATTGACACCAGCTTCCAATCCTTGAATAAAACGAAATACACAACCTTGATAAGCTCCATTGACTTTTTCTACAAAAACTCTTTTTACGCCACCATGTGTTACCTCTCCATGTATCATTTGTCCTTTGTATGGACCATCCTGTAGCGCAATTGGAGTAGAAGGAGAATTACCAATTTCATCTTGCGGTAGCCAGACAACGGGCTTCTTTTCTTTAAGATTAGCGGTGCCTTCAAAATCTACAGATCGAGAACCAAACCAATCTCCTTTTTCTACATGTACAATTTTACTAGAAGGCAACCAATCGCCTTGATTATCTGCAATGAAAATTTCATTGTCTACACCGATGCCTACACCATTTGGAGTCCGAAGGCCAGTAGCGAGAAATTCAATAGCTCCTGTTTCTTTGGAAATTTTAATAGCATTCCCTCTATGCTTTGGCTGATTGAGCGCACTTGCTCCACCGGGTAAAATACCTGTCGCTAAGGCAGCATAAAAGTAGCCGTCTTTATATTCTAAACCGAAACCAAATTCATGAAAGTTAGCGGTCACATCCCATGCGTTACATACGGTTTCGTATTGGTCAATTAGATCGTCTCCATTGTTATCAATTAACTTAGTGAGTTCCTGTTTTTGCATAATATAAACGACGTCATCTACTACTTTTAAACCTAGTGGTTCTGCTAAGCCACCTGCTATTTTCTTTGTACTCATTTTGCTAGGATCGCCAGACTGCGCCCCATCGACTATATAGACGGCACCTTCTGAATCCCATGTACTAACGACCATACGTCCATCTGATAAGAAATCCATCCCTCCTACTTTTGGTAAGAAATCATTCGGTCTAGCTTGTGCCAAATCATAACTTGGATGAACCGATTCCAATGGACTTTTATCACCAGGAGAAGCATTGCCTCTATCAAAAGGATTGATTGAATTTGGGCTATGAGATTTGTTATGCACAATAGCCGTTGCAGGAACGGTTACGAACTCTCCACTATCAAAAGATCGCCATTTTAGAAAGAGTGCCTGTCCACCTCCATTTTCAAAAAACTCAATTCGGAAAGGATGAAAGCCTTTTCGTAAAGCCATCTCTGCATCTTTTGACTCCGTCCCATGCCAGCCATCATTATTAATAATTTCTTGTCCATTCAGAATTAATCTGGAGCCGTCATCACTGGCTAATCGGAAGACCACATTAGTAGAGGCAGGAATATTAAAATAACCTTCGATTGCTAAACCAAATTTTTCTTGTAAAGGACCAAAGTCATTTCCTTCTGCATCTATCGTTGGAATCACTCCTTCAAAAACAGGCTTGTTCCAATCCACATCTGCTAATACTTTTAATTCCGTTTCTGATAGGTAGGCTTTTACAATCGCACCAGGGATCATATCACTATCTTTCACTGTATCATCACCGCTCACTAAATCACTATCTTCTGGTACTTTAGTTTTTGCCATCGCTAGCATTTCTTTTTCTTCCTCTGCATCCATCCCCATAATATAACTCACCATTTCTTTAATGTCTACTTCGTCTAGATCAGGGTGTGCCGACATCGCTGCTTCTCCCCAAACACCAGCGCCACCATTTTTAACCTTGCTAACAAGCAATTGATTGTTCTCTGGTGTATTGGTATATTTTCTAGCAATATCTACATAGGCAGGGCCTATCGTTTTAATATGCGGATTATGGCAAGTTTTACAATCACTTCGATTGATTAATCTTAAGCCTAGTGCTTGTTCTTCTTCCTCTGTTTCGACCAATTTATTTTCGTTTTCTAATAAAGGCTTGGCAAC
>CALJIY010000135.1 GCA_937973945.1 uncultured Saprospiraceae bacterium
ATAATTAGTTTTATCAATACAGATAAAACATATGTACTAATGAGCAATGGAGAACAATTAGCTGTATCAAAAGCTCGGAAAGAATCCTTATTGAAAAGATTTAGAATGATATAATAATATTTAAAACCAAAACATAAAACAAAATATCAAATGAATGTAACAATACAACTCCACAAATAAAACATATACTAAAAAAGCTATGTCAGTTGCTCCAACCTCCGTTTTCAGGAGGTTTAGAATCTACTGTTAGCTTTCTGTTAATCTCAATAAATTCTATTCTGAAAAATAGATAGATCATTTTCTATCTATATTTTTCCTATTACACGATCCAACTTAACAATAGGTTTACCTATAAAAGGACCATTGTTTTGTTAACAAATTATGCCTTATCGAAAGGCATAATCATTCTCGTGGAATACTTCAATAAAACGTTTTACTTAAATAACTTAGGTAGAACAGATGGGTTATTGCCTAAAGAGATGTTTCCGACTTTTCATTAGCGAAGCTATGCCATCTCTGAACAAGATTTTAACCTTTACTTACTTTGGTAAAACACCTATAAATACATTTAATGATTTCGTTTTTTAAGTTCAATAAGCCGATAAGACCACCAGCAACTAATTTAGTTGATACACACGCCCATTTATTGCCAGGAATAGATGATGGAGCGAATAGCATGGCGGAGTCAATACATATGATAGAGCAAATGCATTTGATGGGGTATACCAATATAACGGCAACTCCACATGTGTTCTACGATTTTTACCCTAATAAAAAAGAGGATATAGTAAGATGCGCCCAAGACGTACAAGCAGAGATAGAACGAAATAACATTCCAATCTCTTTACATGTGGCTGCAGAGTACTTTTTGGATGATCACTTCAAAGAATTACTACAAGAAGGATCTCTACTAACACTTTTCGATAATAAAGTATTAATAGAAATGTCAATGTTTAGTGCGAGTCCTATCGTAGATGAATTAATATGGCAAATTACAGCTAAGGGGTATTGTCCAGTACTGGCACATCCTGAAAGGTATCTATATTTGACAGATGAAGATTATACTAGATATTTAGCTTATGGTTGTAAATTTCAAATCAATTTATTGTCCCTAAAAGGATACTATGGACGTCAGGTGGAAAGAAGAGTTTACAGAATACTTAAAAACAATTTGGCGACTTTTGTTGGGACCGACCTACATAAACCAGCACAGTTGAATTTAATAAAGTCTGTCATCCAATCTTCTTTTTTTTCAAAGCTTCCTCTTAACCGAACAATATTGACCTCGCAATAATCTGAGCTTAATCAATTAGCATTAGCAGGTACTTATGACTGCGTGCTAGAGAAAAGGCATACTATGGACGATCCACCGATTATTAATCTACACAAATGATTTAGTCTACTTTATAATTCATTAAAGTATTTTACAAAAACACAGAATGGACAAACTTGATAGTTTTGAAGCTTTTTTAGCTTCTCAGAGTGTAAATATTTCTGTTTTTGGCTTTCTTATTAATTTGACATTAGCAGCTTTGCTCACCTTTTTGCTTGGATTGATTTACCAACGATATGCAAAAACACTTTCTAACAGAAAACGTTTCAGTCAAAATTTTCTATTAATCGGGCTTACGACAATGATGATTATTACTATAGTAAAATCTTCTTTAGCTCTTTCTTTAGGTTTAGTAGGTGCCTTATCTATAGTACGTTTTAGAGTAGCAATTAAAGAGCCTGAAGAGTTAGCTTATATATTTTTAACTATTTGTATTGGATTAGGTTTTGGGGCAGATCAAAGACTTATTACGATAGTAGGTTTTTTATTTATGACAGCAACCATCGTGACTACAGGTTTCTTTACGACTAAAATACAGAAACAAAATCTATTTTTATCTATAAGTAGTCCGAATGATTCTGACTTTATATTAGAGGGAATTGTTAAAATTCTTGAAGAGTTCTGCGATGCTGTAACACTCACTCGTATGGATGAAAATGGATCAGTTATGGAAGCTGCATTTTGGGTAGAGTTTAAGGATTTTGGCACCTTTTCAAAAGCAAAAACAGCACTACAAACTATGAATCCATCCTTTAATATTAGTTTATTAGAGCAAAGGGGAATTTCTTAGAGGCAAAGAATAAACAAAATAAAGTAACTTGGAAATTAAGAAAAATTCTAGTGAATATAGTCAATCAGTTGATCTAATTCTTAATAGTTTAAAAAAGTATAAATGGAATCTTTTCAAGACTATAGGAATGGTAATGATAGGAATCACGCTCTTTATTGGGGGATTCTATCTAAGAGATAATATGAGTGAACATGTCATAGAAAAAAACAAGCTATATATTGGTAATGTATTAAATAACCCTATAGGAATTATACAAAACTATTTAAATTTCAATCCTAACCTTCCTCAAATCCGACTAGATATTAAGCATAAACACTTACAAAAACTAGTCTATACAAATTTGAAAGTACTTGAAGAAAATGATGGAAATTTGATTACTACGGGTATTGTAGAAGATTTATTAATTCCTATTCACATTTCTTATAAGGATAAAACGATTAAAGCAAAAGCAAGGAACAAAGGATTTGATTCTAGCCATCGAAGTAATATAAAGTTTTCTTTACAAATAGAATTAAAAGGAGACAATACATTAATGGGCATGAATAAATTTTCTTTATACGATCCAAAAGTAAAATCTTATATAGGAGAATGGCTTTTTCATCAGTTTTTAAGAAAGGAAGATTTCATTGCGATTGACTATGAATTAGTAGAAGTAATTATTAATGGAAAAAGTCGAGGTGTTCATGCAATAGAAGCACATTTCGACAGGTACCTATTAAAAAATAATGGATATAATGAGGGCGTTATTTTAGGATTTGATTACGAACAAGCTCCTTCTAGAAATGAGCATAGACTAACATCCTACCCAGTTACTCCCATAATTTCTTTTGATTGGGTACAAATCCGTGAAGATTCATTACTAAGGAATCAATTCTTACAAGGTAAAAATTTATTGGAAGCTTTTCGCCAAGGAGACCTTCCGACATCTGCTGTATTTGATATAAACTCATTAGCCAAATTATTTGCTTTAAGCGATATTTTGGGCGAACATCAAAATCTTCAAATAGATAATATTAAATTTTATTATAATCCGACCACTTCAAAATTACAACCAATTGGATATAACCAAACGCATTCCCCAAAACCTATTTCCAATTTGGTTGGAGCATTTAAAAGTGTGAATAAAGAGCCTTTTATCCAACACTGGCAAAATTCTTTTTTTAAAGATACCCTTTTTTTCAAGGCTTATGTTCAGGCTTTGGAAGAGGTATCCTCTGAAAAGTACCAACATGCTTTTTGGTCGTCCATTGATGGAGCCTACCATCAGAAACTTGAACAGATCCGTCTTGATTTCCCTTTTTATAAAGAGGATAGTCGGCATCTCTTGTCTGAAAACAGTAAATATATCAAAAAAACACTTGAGTCTAAAAAACATATAGAAGGATACCATTGTCAACAAACAAGTCTTACTTTTCAAAAAGAATTAGAACTAGACATCACTGGAGTGCACTCCTTTCCCATTGAGCTTACAGGACTTTATTATAAGGGGAAGAAAATTAGTCAAAATCAAAGACCAACACTATTGCTTACAAGGAATTCCCAAACTCCAATGGAATTAGAAACTATTTCTTTTTCTTTAATCAAGAATGTTCAAGAAGATACTATCAATTGGGATTCGTTAGAAATTGGTAGTTCGTTGATTGGTTTAGACAAAGAAATAAAGAGCACCATTCACGATTGGATTTGGTATGACCCCACATTTATTAAAGATGACAATTTTCAAAGCGAGTCCACTCTTGAAAAATTTCATGTAGGGAATAGATCGAAAAACAAAAAGTATATTTCGCATAGGCCAAGTAAGCCGTTGTTACAAGAAATTGAAAAAGATTTAAAAAAGGAAAATATGGACAAATCGAATAAAAGAGATCTATTTACAGCAGGCGCAATAATTTATAGTACAACAGATGGAAAAAATAGATAGTAAAAGATTTACCAAAAGATTTGAACGAAAGTTTGCCATTGAAGGACTTTCTCCTACCAAAGTAAAATCAATAATTAAGCTACATCCAGCCTTTTTCCGGGAGATATACGAACCTAGGCAAATTAATAATATTTACTTAGATACTGTTAGGCTGAGTTCATATTTTGATAATACAGATGGTAATAGCAATCGAAAGAAAGTCCGTATTCGTTGGTATGGACAAACTTTTGGGACAATTAGAAAACCAGTATTAGAATATAAGAAAAAAACAGGCTTATTAGGAAGTAAGCCTTCTTGGAATCTTACTACATTCTGTTTGAATACTCAATTTGATCAAATAGATCTACAAGAAATTTTCGCCAATTCTGAACTCCCAAAACGCGTACAAACCGAATTGCAATCAATGTACCCAAAGTTATTGAATACCTACAAAAGAACTTATTACCAATCTTTCGATAAAAAATTTCGAATAACAGTAGATGAAGGACTTACCTACTTTTCAATAAATTCTTACAATAATTGTTTTCTTAAAAAGACTAATCAACAAAACCAGGTTATACTCGAACTTAAATATACAAGGGATAAGGATGATGAGGTGGATCAGATTACACAATATTTTCCATTTCGATTAACAAAAAGTTCTAAATATGTTAATGGAATAAATTTTAATCGCCCATTATAGTTTTTTAATTAAACTCAAGTACTTTAATAGTTAGCTCTTTCGATTTTATGAACATGGACAAACATATAGGTGCTATTCTTTACATTACTATCTTTCTTGTAATCTTTAGCCAAATTAAATTATATGGACAATTAGATTCTACTCGACTGCCTTTAGTAATCATTAACACAATATCATCTCCTCATATTCCAGATGAACCTAAAATTCAAGCTAAGCTTAAAATTATCTATAATGAAAATAATTATAATTATCCAAGTGACAAAGCAAACATTTATAATGGATACATTGGCATAGAAACAAGAGGAGCTTTTTCTAGGAATTTTCCACAAAAATCTTATAGCTTCGAAACACAGGATAGCCTTGGAGAGAACCTAAATGTACCAATGTTCCATATGCCCAAAGAAAACGACTGGATTTTACAAACGACTTATAATGATAGATCTTTTTTGCGCAACACCTTGGCTTATGACTTATTTAGTAAAATGGGACATTATGCTCCAAGGACAAAATTTTGCGAAGTCATATTGAATAATTCGTATCGAGGCATTTATATTTTTACAGAAAAAATTAAAAGAGACGATAACAGAGTTAATATTTCAAAATTAAATCCTGACGAAAATGTAGGCGATGATTTAACTGGTGGATATATTTTTAAAATAGACGGAGATAAAACAAAATGGAACAACTTGAATACTTATTTTATCGAATACGAAGAGAATTGGAAAAGCAGTTATGCCGCTGCAAATCGTCCTAAGCGCAATGCTCCATTTGATTTTACTTATTCAAATTTTAAGTCAGAATTAAAGAATTTATTTAGAGCAAGAAGTATTTATTTTACCTATACCTATCCAAAGGCAAAAGACATAACAGAAACTCAAAAACTGTATATTCAATCATTTGTCAAAGAATTTGAGTCCTCCTTACATTCAGCAAAAAACGATGAATATCTCCAAGCAGTTTCAAACTATATTGATGAGGATTCTTTTATAGATTACTTCCTTGTCAATGAATTTTCTCGCAATATGGATGGTTTTTCTAGAAGTCGGTATTTCTATAAAGATAAGGCTAGTAAAGGTGGTAAGTTATATGCAGGTCCAGTCTGGGACTTTGATTGGGGATGGAAAAACGTTGACAAACCATGCATTTTTGGGGCTATGGACGGTTCAGGCTGGGCTCATCAAGCGCAAATTTGCATTCAACGAAACGCCATACCTGTTTGGATGGTTTTTCTTTTAAAAGATCCTGAATTTACACAGCGATTGAAAAATCGTTATAAAGAGTTGAGAAGCAGCTTCCTTAGTGAGACCTATCTTTTTAACTATATAGACTCTGTTGCGACCCATTTGGAAGAATCCCAAAGTAGGCATCATGAAAAGTGGCAGAGATTAGGTTGCAATCCTACTTTTCTTCCAGAGGTCGATCCCATACCTACTACCTATGCTGGAGAGATTAGAAAAATTAAATTATGGGTTGAAAAAAGATTGTGTTGGTTAGATGCTAATATTCCGGTCTTAGGCAATAGCACTGAAATTACTTATAGTGGAAATAAGCAAGAGGAATCTTGGAAGAAAAAAACTACTGAAGGTAATTTCTTTTTTGACTTTTGGAAAGATGCAAAAAAAATCCTTATATCTAAATTGAATCCATACTAACTTGTTATGAGTTAGAGCAAGAATTATAAACATACTAAATTTTAGACTTAATTTTTTTCTAATAAATTTTAAACTACCAATGTTAAAAAAATATATTCCATACCTGTGGTTTACTATCCCTTTTTTCTTGTTTTCTTGTGCTTCCCATCCCGAATTTTTATACTTACAAAATTTGGAGAAAGAAATTCCAATAAATTCAACAAATATAGATGCTAAAGAATTTGCAAAAATCCAAGTGTTTGATTTTTTGCATATTTCTGTATATAGTATAGACCCAGTAGCTGCTCTTCCTTTTAATCCTCAAATTAGTTCAGGAGGCGGTGGAAACTCCCAACCAGAAGTGCTGGGGTATAAAATTGGAGAAGATGGTTTTCTTGAATTTCCAGTATTAGGTTCAATTAAGATGGTAGGCTTATCTCTTAAAGAAGCAGAATTAAAGTTGAAAAAAGAGATAGAGGTTTATTTAAAGGAACCTGTTGTAAATATAAAATTTCTAAATCTAAAAGTAACTGTCATTGGTGAAGTAAACAAGCCCGGTACTTTTGATCTACCTGTAGAAAACATGACTATATTACAAGCTATAGGTTTAGCCAGTGATGTCACAATCTATGGAGATAGAACAAACATTATAGTGGTTAGAGAAAAAAATGGAGAGCGAATAATTGGTAGATTAAACCTATTAAATACAGAGATTTTCAATTCTCCTTTTTATTATTTACAACAGAATGATGTGATTATTGCTCAACCTTCTGCTTTAAAAGATACGCAGGTGAACACGCTCAATGCCAGAGAAATATTACCATGGGTGTCAGCAGGTGTTTCTTTCGTATCCTTGCTGATTGCTGTACTTAGATAAAAAACCTTAGCAAATGATTAATAAAATTAATGGTTACGATGAACCTAATGGATATAATTTCAATAGAAATATCGTAAGTAATGAAGCCATAGAAGAAACCGTTGATTTAAAACCATTTTTATATCGGTTACTCCGAAATTGGTTTTGGGTTGCGTTGAGCTTGGCAAGTTCTGTGGGTTTAGGATTTTTATATTTAAATCAAACCCAAGAAGTCTATAAAGTAGAAGGTTCTCTATTAATTCAAAGTGAAGAAAGTTCAGGAATTAGTCAAGAGGACATGCTATTCGGGGACCTAGGATTAGGAGGAAATAGTAATCTAGAAAATGAACAACAAATTTTAAAATCCTTTCCAATTATCAATAATGTGTTAGACACATTGAATCTAGATATATCGTATTTTCTCACTAAAGGCATAAAAACTATAGAACTTTATGAAGAAGCACCTATAAGTGTACAAATAAATAAGGATTCACAAATTTTGCCGTCCAAGTTTGTTGAAAAAAAAATCTATCAAATTCATTATATTGATCCTGATAACTTCAAATTAACTAATGGAGAAGATACAACACTTGCCCGATTTAATATACCTTTTGAATTAGATGGTAATCAATTACTTATTGAACAATTATTACCCTTTGAAAAAGGAGAGATATATTTTAAAATTAATGATCGAAAAGAATTAATAAAAAAATATATAGACAAGATAAACATAGAGCAAATTGCAGAGTCTGATATTTTGAGAATTTCCTTAGAGGATGTAGTTCCTCAAAGGTCAATAGAGTTTGTAGAGCACTTGATAGAAACTTACAATAAATATACTGTTCAAGAAAAGAAGCGCGTCTCAGAAAACACCCTCCAATTCATTGAAGAGAGATTACAATTCATACAAAAGGAATTGTATAATGTTGAAAAGAAAGCGGAATCTTATAAAAATCAAAATCAAATAGCTGTTGAATCAACTACTAGTGCTGGATACTATTTAGATGAAATTTCGACTTCAGATAAGGCCATTGTTGAACTTGATTTCCAAAAAAGTTTTGTTGAAAACTTAAGAAATTATCTTTTGAAACCAGAGAATCTCTATAGTTTTTTGTCTTCTATACCAGATATTGGAGAAGGAACTGGTTTTTCTGCTTCTATACAGCGTTATAATGACTTACTTGCCACTCGGGAAAAATTGTTAATTGCTGCCAACGCCGCTAATCCTCAAGTCCAATTGCTTGAGGAGCAAATTTCAGCACTAAGAAAAAGTGTTATTGCAAATCTCAGTCAAATTGATGCTGATTTGACGAATCGAATTAATCAATTAAAAGATAAAGTCAAACCTATTGTAAGAAAAATGAATAATATTCCTCGTAACCAAAGGGAATTATTACAGATAATGCGTCAACAACAAATAAAGCAATCTTTATTTCTTTTTCTGTTGGAAAAAAGAGAAGAAACAGGATTAACATTGGCATCTAAAGTAGCTGATACTAGAACCATTAATCCGCCTATTACATTAGAAAAAGTGGCACCGAATGATAAAACTGTTCTCATGAGTAGTGCACTTGTTGGATTATTCATTCCTATTTTCATTTTCTACATACTGGAATTTTTCAGATTTACAATTCGCGCAGAGGAAGACATTAAACGAGTAACGAATACTCCTATGTTAGGCTTCATAGAAGAAAGTAAAAACAAACAAGATATTGTAGTTCAAGAAGGTAAAAGATCAGCTATAGCCGAAATGTTTAACTTACTACGTACCAATATCCATTTTATGTTACCAATTTTAGCAAAAGAAAGAACTAAAGTATTATTGGTTACATCGAGTCAAAGTGGAGAAGGGAAAACATTTGTAGCACTTAATTTAGCGGCAAGTCTTGCACTTTCCGGAGCAGACACTTTATTAATGGGGTTTGATTTGAGGAAACCAAGACTTAGCAAAATTTTAAAACTAAAAGATGAGAATAAAGGGATCTCCAATTATTTAGCAGGAATGGAAGAAAATCCATTTGATTTAATAAGGAAAGTTGAAGGTTTTGATCATTTATCTTGTCTAGGAAGTGGTTTTGTACCTCCCAATCCTGCTCATATGATTTTACGAGATAGAACGGATGAGTTATTTAAGCAATTAAATAATAAATTCAAATATATTATCATTGACACACCGCCTGTTGGATTAGTCACTGATGCACTTTTATTAGGTAAATATGCAGACTTATCATTATATGTTGCTAGACAGGGTATGACAAAGACAGGGCAATTAAAAATAATCGATGATATTTATAAAAAACATAAATTGCCACAACCATCTATAATATTAAATGGCGTTAACAAAAAATATGGCTACGGGTATGGTTATGGGTATGGCTACTATGAGGAGGATGAAATAACAACACAGCCATCTATAATTAAAAAACCTACGAGTGTCATAAATTCTTAAACAACTTCATAAATAATTTATCGAAAACATGGAACAATTAATTATTAAATCAATTGGTAAAACGTAATATATTTAAGAATCTCCTTGCTTCAGGCATCCGAAAGTTTCTTCTTATTGGAGAACATCTGTTTCTAGTTCCATTTTTTCTGACAGTTTGGGGTGCAGCTTATTATGGAGAATGGTTAACGCTTATTGCTTTTCCAAGTATTATTAGTTTGAGTAATGTAGGAGTGGGGACAGCAGCGGCAAACTCATTTGTATTAAAGTACGCAAATGGAAACTATCAAGAGGCTAAGAATACTTATTATAATGGATTATATTTAGTTTCTTATGCCATTATCGGAGGCACTCTTTTAGGTAGTATTTTAATGCTAACACTACATGCTCAAGGTTTATTTGATAATTTATTAGTTTCATCGGTTTATGCAATAAAAGTCGTTTCTATTTTAATGATAGCCAGATTAATTAACTTTTATTCGCAATTAATTGAGGCAAAATTTCTAGCGGTACGATTAGCGTCATTTTATTTAAATATTAGAAATTTTTTTATTTTATTTAAACTATTACTTTTTATAGTTTTTTTGTTTTTTGGTGCCAAAATGTTGTCCCTTGCCATAATAGATTTATTATTGACAATAGCTGGTAATCTTACAGCCTATATATATTCAAGAAATAAGTTGGACCATTTTAAGGGGATTAAAACAAAATTCATTTTTTCCGAATGTAAAGAAATAATTTCAAAGGGAATTTATTATATGTTAAACCCATTATCACGTGCAATGTTCTTTCAAGGAAGTACAATAATGGTTAGAACTTTCTTAGGACCAGAAGCTGTTGCAATTTTTAATACAGTTAGAACACTGACAAGATCTATCAACCAAGTTTTTGGTATAATCAATACTTCCATCTTTCCTGAAATACAATTTGAATATGGGAATGGAAATTTAGAACTCGTTAGAAAAATATTTCGATTAGGTTTTTCTATAGTAACTGTATTAAGTATTATAGGTATTGTAGTTTTAGGATTTTTCGGCTTAAATATTTATGAATATTGGACTATGGGGAAATTAAAGGTTCCGATGGACTTATGGTGTCTATTTTTATTAGGGGCATTATTCAACACCCAATGGTCGACTGTTAGTATTCTTTTTAGAGCAGCAAATCAACCAAGGGTTCTAACTCTAACAGCTATTCTTGGAGCGGGTGTAACACTCCTATTTTGCTGGATATTAATTCCAATATTTGGACTTTTAGGAGCAGCCTTTTCACTACTTTTGATGGAGTTGATTATGTCTATTATATTATTAATAAAAGGATGTAAGATAATTAATCAACCTTTAATTTCTCTATATACAAAAGGCTTTATGGAATTTTGGGCACTTGTATATAATTATAAATCTTTGCTACAACACAAACTAAATAAAGTCCATTTGAAATAAGTATATCATGGTATTTTCATTAAAAAAAAATTTATTTTTATTCGTGGCATAAAAACAGGCAGTAGCAGTATGCAACTACTGCTTAAGCCATATATTCGTAGCCTGGAACAAACAATCTTATTTAAAATAATAAGACAACAACCCTATTTAGCACAGCGTTATCCATTTTTTGATTTCTACAATCACCCCCATTTAAGTATAGCTCAAGCAAAATCAATCTTACCCGAAACAATTTTTGATAATCAAGTAAAATTTGGTGTCGTTAGACATCCTGTTGATTGGATTATTTCGGTTTTTAAACATTGGCAAAGAATTTATCATTTAGACCCTAACAAAACAAAGACATATCGTGCGGTAAAGACCTTAGAAGATTTCGTTTTGTTTAGATTAGATCATTACGTACCAATACAAGCTTTGCAATTTATTGATAAGGCAGGTGTACTACAACTTGATCATGTTGGGAATTTTGCCCACTTGAACCTATTTGCTGAATCAATGACTTCCATACTAAATATAGAAGGATCTTTGCAAAGAATAAATGTTGCTCCCTCTAAGCAAAAGTATATACCCTCCAAAAAAGATATTTCTTTGATTGAAAAAGCATGTAGATTAGATTTTGAATTGTTTGATTTTGATCAAGCACAAGGATCTGGTTTCATCAGCGTGAAAAAAAATAAAGGAATTGAAGTAGACTTAGCTACTGAACTTGAAAAAGCAGGAGGAAATTATTTTGACCCTTGGATATTTGCACCATCTATGAGCAAAGATGGCTTCCTTGTCCCAAATGAAAGACTAAGTAAACAATAAAATTTCTAGAATTAATGCAAAAAAAATACCAGTGGTTGCACTCATTAAAGCGAACAGCTTGGATCATGCTTACTGTGGCTGCTATTTTGCAAATTTATATTGAAGGTAGCAGATCCAATTCGATTGGAATTTTAGTCGCTTTATTAACTTGGTTTGTAACTGATTCCTTTTTGCTAAAAGAGCACATATTAAAGAAATATACCATTTCGTTAATACCTATAATAGGTTTTATTTTAACTCAGGTTTATTTCCCCTTAATATTCATGACTTTTGAATGGAAACCGATAACCTTTAATTTAGAGATGCCCGAATGGGTATTCTTCCATAATGCAGGCTTTTCTATAATTTTTATTGGTATACATAAATTGTATCAACAAACAAAAAAAACTGGATTTGTAAGATTGTCTTGGATTAATAAAATTTATAACAAATGTGGTATTTATCAACCAGCGGGTGTGACTTTTGTTTGGTTTTTAGGATTCGTTGGATTATTATCTACTACCTATGTTTATTTTGTTCTGGGGGATTATAATGGAGGGGTAGATGGTGTAGGAAGGAAGCTTCTCGATGGATTGAAACCATTAATATATGCTCCTTTTTTTCTACCTATAAGTAATTTATTTTCTACTGAAAAAAAAGATAATTTATTTTTTCTATTACTCTTATATTTTATCCCCATTTTGGGTTTAGGTATAGGTGCTAATAGTAGAGGACTAATTGTTGTTGGAGTAATGAGTTTAGTAATTGCCTACTTTATTGATTTAGCCTTAAATGGTTCCAAAAAAACCATTTTTTCAATTAAGAATTGTCTTTTAGTTTTAAGTCTCTCTTTCATAGTGTTCGGACCATTAACTGATTTGGCCTTAGCGATGGTGATTGTTAGAAATCAACGCTATAATCTATCAGCAAGCAAATTATTTAAAAAGACTTATCAAATAGCTCAGAAAAAGGAAGTTTTGCAGAAGTATTATAAAAAATCAACCTTAAAAAAATCAAGTAAGAAATGGGATGAATCCTATTTAAATAATTTGTTTCTAGCAAGATTTTGTAATATAAAATTTACAGACTTAACTCTTAATAATGCTAAAAAATTAACCCCAAAAGGGAGTGAAAAATTTAGGGCTATTTTATGGAAAAGATTATTGGGCGCTTTTCCATCTCCATTACTTGACTTTTTTAACATTCGTGCCGATAAAAGTAAAATAATGTCCGCTTCGCCTGGGGATTGGCTTTATTACCTGGCTGGAGGACCTAATCATGTTATTGGAGGTTTTAGGGTTAGTCAAGCTCCAGCAAATGCAATCGCAGCATATGGGTATGAACTAGCAATTCTGCTATATATGCTAAGTTTGTTCTTACTTTTCTATATTCTTGACGCCTTTATTTACAAAGGTATTAATATCACTCAGGTTTCTTTTATCCTCCTTCTAGAATCATACAATATATTTAAATTATTAATACAAGGTAGTCCATTTGATTTAGCGGTAGTTATGATTCGAACTATACCAGAATTAATTTTTCTTTACGTTTCACTACATTTTATCTTTCAATTTTTAAGAAAAACTATACAAAGTGTTCGCTCCGTAGTCGCTGGAGTTTAGTCATATTTTCAAATAATTATTTGATGAAAATCTTATATATAGGCAATTCAGAATTTGGTACAACTTCTTTGCATCGAGCGATCGCACTTGAGAGATTAAGTCATTCTGTTGTTCTGTTGGATCCCTATAAAGCAATGGGTTCTCGTCTTAAAGGATTCACAGGGAAAATAAATTATCATTCGGGGTATAGATTTCTTCAAAAGATTGTACTAAAATGGCTACGTTCTTCAATAAAACATTTGGAAGATATTCAACTAATATGGATAAATAGTGGAGAACTTTTAGGGAGTCGTTCACTTAAATTTCTGAAAGAGTTAGGAATTCCGATTGTCTTATATAATAATGACGACCCAACTGGTACTCGAGACAAAAGAAGGTTTGATATGCTTTTATCAGCTATTCCATATTATGACTTATGTGTTGTGCGGAGAGAACCTAATATTGAAGAATACAAAGCAAAAGGAGCTCAAAAAGTATTACATGTATACATGTCCTACGATGAAATAGCACATAGTCCATTAGAAGTTATCCCGATAAAATTTCATTCTGAAGTTGCTTTTATAGGTACTTGGATGAGAAACGAAAAGAGAGATGTTTTCTTATTAAAATTAATTAATGCAGGTATTAGTGTTAGTATATGGGGAGGGCGATGGCAGAAAAGTCCGTATTTTGAATTACTTAAACCTTATTACAAAGGCCCATTTTTAAAAGGTAAAGATTATGTAGCTGCTATGCAAGGGGCTAAAATATGCTTAGGTTTTTTATCAAAAGGCAATAGAGACTTGCATACTCGGCGATCTGTAGAAATACCATACGCCGGTGGCTTATTATGTGCAGAACGTACTTCTGAACATCAAAAAATGTTTGAAGAAGGAAAAGAAGCAATTTTCTGGTATGATGCAGATGAATGTATTGAACTATGTAAAAAGTTTCTAAAAGATGATGAAAAAAGAGAAGCCATTCGTTTAGCTGGTATGAAAAAAGTTAGAAATCTCAAAGTAGGTAATGAAGATACATGTCAATCTATACTAAGATCTTTAGAGGAACACGTTATGAAAAATGAATTGCTAATCAGAAGGTAAGAGAAGATATTTGATAGTGCTACGTCCTTAGTATTATTGAAAAAATAAATTTACTAGAAGAATTTTGAATTGGTAAATTTAATTTTTCATAGCTCCTTATATATTTTGACTATTCATTTAACCTCTAAATTATTTATAATAACTCAATGCTTAAAGTTACCTTTTTTTATAGAAAAAAATATCCAAGTGCATTTAGCATAGAACAATTATTTAAAGGTATAGAACAACAGTTAAGTCATAATAAAAGTAATATAGAAATAGGTAATTATGAGTTGGCTTATTATAATAACAAACTTAAAAATGTCCTAAAAAATATTTTCCAAGCTAAAAATCATGAAGGAAATATTAATCATATTACAGGTGATGTTTATTCTATTATTTTTGGGTTTCGCCATCCTACAATAATTACAATACACGATTGTAACCCATTACTTCGTTACTCGAAATGGCATCCAAGATACTGGTTTTATAGATGGATTATTTATGAGTGGCCTATACAAAAAGCTCAAGCAATAACTGTTATTTCTAATAAAACCAAGCAAGAATTATCGGATTTAGTGTCTATTGATCTGAAGAAAATACATGTAATTCCAAACTATTTGAATCCAGAATTTAAGTTTACGCCTTTTAAATTTAACCATAAAAATCCACGTATATTACAAGTTGGTGTAAAGAAGAATAAAAACATCAAACGTTTGGCGATTGCTTTAAATGGAATACAATGTCATTTAGATATAATTGGGAAGCCCGATGATTCTGACATATATGAATTAAACAAAAACAAGATATCTTTTTCCTTTGAAACTCAATTAACTTCATTGGAGGTAATCGAAAAATATAAAAATTGTGATTTAGTAGTTTTTGCCTCAACTTATGAAGGCTTTGGATTACCCATCCTAGAAGCTCAAGCAATAGGAAGACCAGTGATTACAAGTAATATTTCACCAATGAAAGAGGTAGCTGGGAAAGGAGCTGTATTGGTGGATCCTTATAAATCTGAATCCATCCGGTTGGGCATAAAAGAAATTTGTATGAATGAGAACCTAAGGAACCAACTTATAATGGATGGTTGTGAGAATATTAAAAATTATTCCATTGTAAAGATCACTCAAAAATTCCATAATTTATATTCTTCAATTGCGACTGAATAATTAAGCCCTATCATTTCTCTGGATACCTTGGAAGGGGAAACTAGAGAAAAAATAATCTCATTTATGTCCATATACTTGCCGAACTAAAAAAAAAATAACTTCGCAAAATCCCATACCCCCATACTTTAAGTAATGACTTTCGAATTTAAACTATAACAAAAATTTGTCTGTAGGTCATTCTTGGGTAACTATAAAAAAAATGAAAATACTTTTCCCCGTAGGTAGTTTTTATCCAGCTCAAACCGGAGGTCCAGATAACACTGTTTATTGGATAACTAAAGCCTTGAAAAAACGACAGCAAGATCCAATAGTCGTATCTACTAATAAAGGGTTAAAACCTAATATTCTAACTGAAAAATGGTTAGAGAAAGAATATGCGAAAGTAAATTACACAAAAAATAAAATTCATTACTTCCCAATTCCTCTAATTAAGATCGCTTATAATCAGCTAAAAAATGCAGACATATTACATTTGACCATGATCTTTTATCCAGCTTCTTTTATCATGGCTATTTTAAATAGGTTCTTTTATAAACGCCCTATTATTTGGTCAGTTCGTGGAGACTTAGATCCTCATATGTTAGAGCGAAGTTCATGGAAAAAAAAACCTATTCTATTTTTAATAAAGAATTTCCTAAGAAGCAATGTTACTTTTCATACTACTTGTAATGCAGAAACAGCGTATTTAAAAAACAAAATTGGGGAAGACATAGAGGTAATTCAATTGGCGAATTATATGGAATTGCCAGAGAAGCTAGGAATAGTTAAGCAAAAATACTTGCTATATCTTGGTAGAATTGATTCCAAAAAAGCTATCGAAAACTTAATTGAGGGAATAAATCAATCTCAAAAATTCTTAGATTCAGATTACGTCCTCAAAATTGCAGGAGATTATAAAAACCCATATGGTTTAGGATTAGTGAAATTAGTTGAACAATATAATTTAAAGCATAAGATTCAATTTCTTGGACATGTTGAAGGACTCGAAAAACAAAAAATATTGGCAGCTGCCTATTTCTTAATCATGCCCTCTCATACGGAAAATTTTGGTATTGTAGTAGCGGAGGCTTTAAGCCAAGGAACACCTGCCGTAGCTTCTACAGGTACGCCATGGCAATTATTAGTAGATTATAAGTGTGGCTTTTGGATTGACAACACGCCAGAAAAAATTTCAACTACTGTTGATCTTATTTTGGAAATGGACACGACTCAATATCAAGAATATGCCACTAACGGAAGACGTCTGGTCGAGAATGAATTAGATATTTACCATAATATTGAAAAATGGATTCTTACCTATAAACAGTTACTTAAATCTAGAAGTACTTAATCCAGTCATTTGTTTTACTAGACCTACTCCTAAATTCACGAACAATGATTTTCAACGCATAAAATCAAAAAAGATAAACCATTAACAAAAGTACCTTGGACACCTCCACCGAATCTAAATTATGAACCTAAAGCAACACCTCACAGTTATTATTCTAACATACAACGAAGAAAATAACATTTTGGCATGTTTAGATTCCATGGATGGAATCGAAGCAAATTATTTTGTAGTTGATTCTTTTTCGACAGATAAAACTTTATCACTTCTTAAAGAAAGAGGTATCACCTACGCACAGAACAAGTTTATCAATTATTCTAACCAAAGAAACTGGGCGCAGCGTAATAATCCTTTTCAAACAGAATGGGTTTTACAAGTAGATGCTGGAGAGCGTATTTCTTCTAATATGGTTGAATGGATTGTTAATGAATTTAATCCAATAAACAAAAATTTTAATGGATATATGTTTGCTCGGAAAGCCATATTTATGGGTAAATGGATTCGCTATGGTGGCTATCATCCTATTTATCATCTTAGGTTATTTCGCAAGGATAAGGGCAAATGTGAAGATAAAGTATATGACCAACATTTTGTGGTGGATGGAAATGTAAAAACTTGTAAGGACAACATTTCATTTGAGGATACAGTAGCCGATAATCTAAAAGAATTCACCATTAAGCACATAAAATGGGCAGTATTTGAAGCAACAGAAACTATTCTTAATGAACAAAACAGAGGCGAGGTAAAAGAAAATTTGTTGGGTAATCCTATAGAAAGAAGAAGGTGGCTCAAGAATAATATTTTCCAAAAAATGCCTTTATTCATGAGGTCCTTTTTCTATTTTTTTTATAGATATTTTTTCAAATTAGGATTTTTGGATGGAGCGATTGGATTAATTTTTCATGTCTTACAAGGGTTCTGGTTTAGGTTTCTTGTTGATGCAATTATTCTAGAAATACGGACTGCTATTGAAACTAAAAGTCTGGAAGAAGTTTTAGAAGAAAATTATCAAATAAAAGCAGATTTACTTATTCAGAATAGATCAGAAACAGGACTAGTCGTAGTTGGTAATTAGAATATAAATTTAGATGTATCAGGATTTAAAAACCTTCCAGCTTCCCGACAACTTCCGTGGTCGCTCAGGTTGGTATACTCAACTATGGTGGATCATTCAAGGTCTATTGTTCAAAACTTCCCCTCAATTTATGTATGCTTGGCGTAGATGGCTTTTAAGGTGCTTTGGCGCAAAAATTGGAAATGGAGTCATTATTAGACCAAGCGCTCATATTCAGTTCCCTTGGAAGTTGACAATAGGAGATTATTCTTGGATAGGAGATGAAGTCGTTTTATACAGCCTAGGAGAAATAAATATCGGGAATAATGTGGTTGTCTCACAACGTTCTTACATCTGTACAGGATCACATGATTACAATGATTCTACCTTCTCAATTTATCAAAAAACGGTCACTATTGAAGACGAATGTTGGCTTGCTACAAATGTTTATGTTGCCCCAGGTATAACAATTGGCAAAGGAACTGTAGTAGGTGCCAGATCTTCTGTTTATAAAAATTTGCCTTCCGGAAAAATATGCTTAGGAAATCCTGCCAAAGTATTTAAAGATAGATAATTATCTAGTGAAGTAGGAGTTGAATGTAATTTAGCGGCGCCAATTTGCAACTGCTCTAAGGAAATGAATGATCTTTTCAAGTTCTTAGCATACAAGTTTGCAAATCCTAAATACATTCCAAATCACTTTATTATAATGTTTATTCTAAACTGTACAGTACCCAATTATTCATGTACGATGATAATAAATACATGGATTTAACCAATGACAAAATATTAAAATGAAAATAATAATTTCTTCAATGACCTTCTATCCAAGCCATAGTGGAATTTCCCTTTACTCTTCTGATTTTGCTTTTTATGCAGCAGAAAAAGGACATAATGTAAAGGTTATTACTGGGTTCCCCTTTTACCCAAATTGGAAAAAAAGAGCGGAAGATAAAAGAGTATTATTTCGTAAAGAATCCATTGAGGGAGTTGATGTCTATCGTGGTTATCTTTATGTGCCGAGCATCCCTAATACATTTAGAAGAATGATACAAGAAGTTACCTTTTTGATATCCACTTTTATAAATTTTATCCGAGTTGGAAAACCTGATGTGATTGTTACATTTACAACACCTGTTTCATTAGGATTTATAGGTGCTCTATTTAAAATGCTTTACGGGTGTAAGTTAGTGATTAATGTACAAGATTTTCAAATTGAAGCTGCTAGTTCATTAGAAATGACTAATGGCTTAGTATTAAATGGCATTTCAAAACTAGAAGCATTTAGTTATAAAAAAGCGGATATAGTGTCTTCTATATCACAGAGTATGAAAAATCTTTTAATTAAGAAAAAAAAAATATCGGAACGGAAAGCCTTACTATGGCCTAATTGGATAGATCTAAACGAATTTAAAGAACCAGATGGAGAAAATATATTTAGATTAAAACACGGTTTCTCAAAAGATATTACTCTAATTGGGTATGCTGGGAACATCGGGGAAAAGCAAGGATTGAAAGTATTAATAGACCTTGCAAAACGTTTGGAACACATTTCAAACTTACATTTCTTAATAATTGGAGAGGGCAGCGATTTAGTGAATTTGAAAAATTACCATAAATCTAAATCTATAGTTAATTTATCCTTTCTTCCTTTTCTTAATCCTGAAGCATATAAATATTTTCTCAAGGATGTAGATGCCATATTCATTTCTCAGAAAAAAACGAAGAAAGATGTGTATTTCCCTTCTAAACTTTTGGGCATCATGGCCTTGTCTAAAATGCTGCTTATTTCAGCAGACAGCAATTCAGAACTTTATAAAACTATGAATGATAATAAATTGGCATTGGTTAGCGAGTTTGGCGATATAAGTAGTTTAGAACAACATGTAAAATACGTATGCAGTAATAGTAGAAATTCAAAGACCAAATATCAGAAAAATGCTTTCGAATTTGTACAAAAATTTGATAAAAAAAACCTTTTAGAAAACATAATAAAAAAAATTACCCGTGAATAAAAAAATAATAGTTACAGGTTCGAGTGGATTAATCGGTAGTGAAGTTGTAAAAAGATATTGTGAGAATGGATGGACGGTTTATGGCTTCGATAATAATATGCGAAGAGATTTTTTTGGACCGAATGGAGATACCCGTTGGAATCAAAATAGGCTGTTATCTAATTATAGTAATTTCAACCACTATGAATTAGATATCCGAGATAGAAAGAGCGTAGAGGAAACAATTGCTTCAATTGCGCCAAATGTAATTGTGCATACTGCTGCTCAACCAAGCCATGATCTTGCAGCCAGTAGACCTTTTGATGACTTTGATGTAAATGCTGTTGGAACTTTAAATCTTTTAGAAGCCACACGCAAACACTCTACGGATACAGTTTTTGTTCATATGTCAACAAATAAAGTATATGGAGATGCACCTAATAATTTGAATTTAAAAGAACTAGATAGTAGATATGATTTTGAGGACCAAGAGTATTTTTCTGGTATAAAGGAAACGTTTACTATAGATCAATCAAAACATTCCTTGTTTGGGGCATCAAAAGTTGCAGCTGATGTTATGGTTCAAGAATATGGAAGGTATTTTCAAATGCCCACATGTTGTTTACGAGGAGGTTGCTTGACAGGTCCTAATCATACAGGTGTAAAATTACATGGGTTTTTAAGTTATTTAATTCGTTGTAATCTTGAAGAAAAGAAATATACCATATTTGGTTATAAGGGTAAACAAGTTCGGGATAATATTCATTCACATGATGTAGTAAATTTTATGGAACAATTTATCAAGTCTCCAAGAATAGGCGAAGTTTATAATATAGGAGGGGGTAGAGAAAATTCCATTTCTATACTTGAAGCTTTTAAATTAATTGAATCTATATCTGGCAAACCAATGGTTTATGATTACTCTGATAAAAATAGAGAAGGAGATCATATTTGCTATGTATCTAATCTGGACAAAATGAAAGATCACTATCCTGAATGGGAAATAACAAAAAACCTACAAACTACCTTCGAAGAAATTTATTCTTCTTGGAAAAAACGAGGAGAAAAATTCGAATTTTCTAAGTTCGAAAAAATGAAAGTCTAAAGTATTCGGAATAAACTAAAGTACCTTATGTTAGTGAATTATACAGTACAACACTAATAGGTACATTCTTCCTTAAATCATTCCTTAATAAGTACTTGGACATAATTAAATTTAGAAATAGAATGAGGTTATTTATTCGATAGTTTTTCTTAAAATTTTCTTTAATAGCCTTAGCTATTGAATAAAATTCTAAGGAAAAATAGCAAGAAGAAGTGTAAGCTTCTGAACCGCCAAAGCGAATGGGAGGCTAGAAACCATTATAGGCTAAAGATAATTGTGTCCACGTACTTGAAGGAAATTAGATATAAAGTAAACAATGAAGCTATATTAGACCAATTAAGTGAAGGTTCTTATGAATTTGATCCTTCCTTATTCCAAAATTCAAAAAACCAATCCTATGCTCCCGAATGAATCTATTTACCATAACCTAGACAAAACCTCTTTTACATTTGAGAATTTAGAAAGAAACACATTTTTAGAAAGTTTTCAATTAATTACTCTTTTTGTAGATTTATTGCTTCTCAACTTAATTTTAGGAATATGCATAAATTTCTATTCATTAGATATAACATTTAAAACCAATACTGGTAGCTGGCTTATTTCTTTTTTAGTCCTAGCTAATTCCATCTGGTTGGCAGTTGCACTCTACAATGATATTTATAAATGGTATGAATTAATTCGACCTGCAAAAAAAGTAAAAACTTTGACAAATATCATAAGTATTTATTTTGCAATTTTGACAACTGTTTATTATTATATATTCTTTCCAGTTTTAAATACCAACTTTCTAATTCCAGTTTTTATTAGTTTTTTATTCGCGAGTATTATAGCACATTTATTTTTTAGAAAATTCTATAAAAAACTAATGCCCCCTTTTCAATATATCATTGTAGGAGGGAAGCCTAGTCATCTACCTTATATTAGTGATGTACTAGATGATAGTTATGGAGAGAAAAGTGATTGTGTTGGTTGGTTTGGGAATAGTTCTTTTGATAATGTTAAATGGTTAGGTACCTATTCCAAACTCAAACAATATGTGAAACATAATTCTTTTGATAAGCTTTTTTATATTTCTAGTGATTTACCTAAATCTGAAGTAAGAGGCATTATGGACTTATGTGAAAGTCGTTTGATAGACTTTGAGTTAATACCTCGAGAATTGGATATGTTTAAAGGAGCGACTACTGTGGTCTTAAATGATAAATTGACCATATTGGCACCGATAAAAGAGCCATTACAAAGACTAAGGAATAAATTAATAAAGCGGACATTTGATATATTTTTTTCATTATTCGTTATTTTAACTATCCTTCCTTGGTTATTTCCAATCATTGCTTTCTTTATAAGATTAGAATCTAATGGTCCAATATTTTTTCTACAGAAAAGAACAGGCTATTGGAATAAGCCATTCCAATTTATTAAGTTTCGATCTATGGCTATCAATAAAGAATCAAATAGTAAACAAGCTGTCAGAAACGATATGCGAGTAACCAAAGTAGGTGCTTTTTTGAGAAAAACAAGCCTAGATGAATTACCTCAATTCTTCAATGTGTTAAAAGGAGAGATGTCAGTAGTAGGTCCAAGGCCCCACATGTTAAAGCACACGGAGGAGTATTCAGAATTAATAGAAACATATATGGTGCGACATAAAGTTAAACCAGGTATCACTGGTTGGGCACAAATAAATGGTTATAGAGGACCTACAGAAACGCTGGATAAGATGCAAAATCGAGTGAAATACGACGTCCATTATATGAAAAATTGGACGCTTTTAATGGATATCCGTTGTGTTATTTTTACTGTTATTAATATGATTAGAGGAGAAGATAATGCTTGTTGATACAGCCTATGTTGAGTTTTCGATAGTGCTGCTTATAAGCTTTATATTCTTTCTTACTAAAACATACACATAATGGTAATTATCTCCTGTCCAAAAAAATTTCATGCATTTAATCTTGCAGAACAGATGCATAGGCATAAAATGTTATCCAATCTTTATACAACTTATTCTTCCATAAAGAATCCTTATCTTAGAATAGCTGCAGGTAGAATTGATAAAGAAAATATTCCCACCGGGAAAATAGATACAAATATTTTTTTAGCAATGAGACTGAAATTGGCAAAAAATCAATCAGAGGAAGTCAAAATTGGTTATAAATATGAAGAATGGGTGGCCTCTAAACTTAAAAAATCAGATTATAAAATTTTTATTGGTTGGAGTGCAACATCTTATGATGCTATTCAACAAGCTAAAGAAGATGGACGAATGACTATTTTAGAAAGAGGCTCTTCTCATATAGAGTATCAAAGAAAAATTCTTGTAGAGGAATATGAAAAGTTTAATAAAGTTGAGAAAACCACAGATGAAAGAGTCCAACAGGAATTGAAAGAGTATGAGATTGCTGATTATATTATGGTTCCTTCTAATTTTGTTAGAAATACTTTTTTGGAGAAAGGATTTGATAAAAATAAAATAATTACAAATCCATATGGTAGTAGTTCATATTTTACTCCTAAAAAAAAGAAAGATAATAAATTTAGAATTCTATATTTAGGGACAATTAGCATTCGTAAAGGATTAATTTATCTGTTTCAAGCTCTACAGGCACTAAATATTCCAGAATCTGAATTCGAGGTTTATTTTATTGGTAAGCTAAATGAGGAAATGAGAAGTACCTTCGATAAATATAAACAAGCCAATTGGATATTTCATGGATTTATTAATCATTATGAACTAAGTCAATATATCTCAAATTGTGATGTCTTCGTTCATCCTTCAATTGAAGAAGGATTATCTATGGTCATTCCACAAACACTAGCCTGTGGCATTCCTGTAATAGCTACAACAAATACAGGAGGAGCTATGGTCATTGAAGATGGACAAAATGGTTTCATTATTCCTATACGTAATCCTGACGCTATACAAGAAAAACTAGAATACCTTTTCCATAATCCGAAGGTTCTACAAAAATTGAAAACCAACTGTTTAAAATCAAAACAGTCTCGAACTTGGGATGACTATGGAGATCGATATGCCAACTTTATAAAGTCAATAATATGATAGAATAGAGGGTGTAAAGTTCTCGACCCTAACAATATCTACACCAGTTTTGTGATAATCGAATTTACATTAGCCTTTCACGCAAACCAAAAGTGTCCAAGTCTAGAAGGATACCCGACTTAAACAAGGTACTTAATAAACCCCAGATTTCTCCAACAAAGCTATTATTGGTTTTGTAATTTATTAGTTTTAAAACGACTAGTATGTTTACAAACCAATTACCTACAAAGCCTTTGAAAATGAAAATGAAAAAACTTTCAATAATTATTCCAGCTTATAATGAAGCTAATACAATCCATTTAATTTTGAACAAAATTAGAGATGTTCAATTAATGAATGATATAAAGAAAGAAATAATAATTGTCAATGATTGCTCTAAGGATAATACCGAGGGGGAAATAAAAAATTATATATCAAATAATAAATCGTTAGATATTAAATATTTCGAGCATTCCATTAACAAAGGAAAAGGAGCGGCACTTAATACTGGAATTAGTAATGCTACTGGCGATTATTTAATAATTCAGGATGCTGATTTAGAGTATGATCCAGCAGAATATAATGCGCTACTAAATCCTATCTTGTCTGGTCATGCAGATGTTGTTTATGGTTCAAGGTTTAAGGGGAATAACCCTCATCGGATTCTCTTTTTCTGGCACACCATAGGAAATGGCTTGCTCACATTCATGTCAAATATGTTCACCAACTTGAATTTGACAGATATGGAGACCTGCTACAAATTGTTCCGAACAGAACTTATTAAAAGTATAGATTTAAAAGAAAGTCGATTTGGATTTGAGCCAGAAATAACTGCTAAAATTTCAAGAATTCCAAGAATTAGAATTTATGAAGTTGGAATTTCTTACTATGGAAGGACCTATGAAGAAGGAAAAAAAATTGGATGGAAGGACGGAGTTCGAGCAATTTATTCAATTTTAAAATATGGACTATTTAGACTATGAAAACAAATTTATCTCGTCTAGAATTTGGGTTAATTGTTTTTATTGGAATTGGTGTGCTTCTTGCTTTTAAAAATTTTTTATTCGTTAGAAGTTTATGGTATGATGAAGCGATGTTGGCCTTGAATATAGTTAACAGGTCAGCATTAGAACTCTTGACTCCTCTGGATATGTGTCAAGCTGCACCAATTGGATTCCTACTACTGGAGAAAATTTCCACTACTATTTTTGGTAATCATGATTGGGCGCTACGAATATTACCTTTTATTTTTTACTTACTTGCCATTCCAATTTTCTATTTAACCACTTTTAAAATATTTCAAGATAAAATATTTTCTCTTTTTTCTAGTGCATTATTCAGCATGTCGCCCTCTATGATTTATTTTTCTTCAGAGGTGAAGCAATATATGTCTGATGTCTTAATTGGATTAATAATCATTTTATACACTTATATTTTTCTGAGCACCAAAGATCCTAAACAAAAATATGTATATGCTGGAATAGGAGCAGCTGCAATATGTTTTTCCAACGTCTCAATAATCATTCTTTGTGCCATGTGCACCTATGCTATTTACAAGATATCTGAGACCAAAAGGAATTTATCCGATTTAGCTATTCCAATATTAACCTGGACTATCACCTTCTTAATATATTATATCAATTTTATACATGGTCACCCCTCTAAAGATTATATGCAAGAGTATTGGTCAGCTGCATTTTTGCCTAGGGATATATTAAGCAAAGGCTTTCTAATTTCATTGGCCACAAAATTGAAAGGCCTTATTGATGTGATGGGATTTAAAGGGTACTTTAATATTATCGTATTTCCAGTTTTGATAGGTATATTCTTTTTAGCTAGAAAAAATATAGAATTTTTATTCATCACTATATTAACAATTTCAATTTCTTTAGGTCTTTCTTACTTTAAATTATATCCATTTTTCTTTAGGCTAATACTTTATTTAAGTCCATTCATAATAATTTTATTTGCTTTGGGAATTTACCACCCCTTAGAATATCTAATTGCAAAAATCAAATGGTTACCTAATTTCATTCTTTTTCTCCCCTTACTTATTTTAGGTTTGGCTTTGTCTTTAAATCTCCCAATCCAGAAACAAGAAATCAAACATTCTTTGGATTACTTAAATAACAAAATTTCTTCAAAGGATAACCTCTTGATCTATAGAGACGGTCATCCAGCGTTTTCCTTTTATAAAAAGAATTATAAAAATTTTGAAAAAGTAAACACAATTGTAACACCAATGCTATACGAAAGTAATTGGGAAGAACATGAAAATCAAATAAGACAGCTAAGTGGAATAAATTGGATAGTTTTTTCACATCAACCACTTCCCAGTAAGAAGCAGAAGGATTTGGAGAAACGATTTATTCTACGCTCTTTTGCTCAAAGTGGATATCAAATAATAAATGAAAAACACTTTGTTGGGTCCTCTATATATAAGGTAAAACCATCACCAAATATTAAACAATAGAATTGTATTATTTCGAGTAGCCCTAAGAATAATTTCTTTAATGAATTAAAAAAAAATGCTCATCACTAATAAATTAATTTATATAGAATTACATAAAACAGGATGCACACACACAAGAACGATATTAGCTGATATGTTTAAAGAATCTCATAGAATAATTGGAAAGCACAATAACTATGAATCTGTTCCGAGTAATTTGATGGGGGATTTTAATAACAAAATAAAGATCGGTAATATTAGAAATCCATGGGATTGGTATGTATCGCTTTGGGCATACGGATGTCAAAAGCAAGGCGGACTTTATGGTAGATTAACAAAAGATGATTCGCTTTTAAGTAAAGATAATTTAAAGCATATACTCAAAAGATACATGAATAGAGGATATCCCAGATTGAATCCCACAATCTGGCGGCAACTTTATTCGGATCCAAACAATTATGCAAATTTTAACTCTTGGTTGCACTTAATTCTTTCTATTGATAAACATGATATTGGGGAGGACTATAAAATCAACACATTATCAGAATTTTCTGGTCTGCTAACATTTAGATACCTAAGACTTTATACCTATAGGAAAAACTTTAAAAATATTGATTCTAGGGTTAAATTAAAAGAATATGATATTAATGAAAACTTCATGGATTTTACAATTAAGAATGAAAGGATAAATGAAGACCTAATTACACTCGCTAAGAAAATTCATTTCGAAGAAAAAAAATTAATTAGCATCTTAAAAAATTATACTGGAAGAATTAATAAATCCTCTAGGGAAAGAGATTATAGAAAATATTATAATGATAAATCTATCTCATTAGTAGAAAAATATGAGCAATTCATAGTAGATAAATATAATTATCAATTTGAAGATAGGTTATAATTTAAAGAAAATCAGGCAGTCTTCTTAGGTGAGAGTTGTAAGATTTGAAAAGAATTTTTTTTTACTCTTTTATCCAAAGTATATAGCAAGTAATAAAACCTTGGTTTCTCATTTAGATACAAGATGAAAATATCCATCAATAGAGTGGACTAAGATTATATTATTTTGAATCTTCTCGAATCAATATAATCTCAATCAAGCAAAAACCGATTATGAAATCTCCACATTAAACTAATGTTAATTTTGAATGAATAGCAATACTTTTTAGTATGCAATTTTAATATTCAGAATTCGACACATTTTTAATCTAATAAGAATATTTTAATTGTTTAAAGCCACAAATATTGCTACATTATGAAAAAAATATTTTTACTTTTATTATTATCCTATTTTTACAACCCCTCTGTTTCCTTTGCACAAGCAACAATTAAAATATCTAAGTTTGCGAGGGCTTTTGCAGACTTATCATTGATTGGTGAACAAATAAATAAACCGACCAGTCTCCAATTTGGCCCCGATGGACGGTTGTACGTATCTCAGCAAAATGGACTTATTCATGCTTATACTATTGAACACGATAAAATTGGAGAATACGAAGTGGTTGACACAGAATTTATAACTGATATACAAGAAATACAAAATCACAATGATGATGGAACATTGAATGAATTAACTATTCGTCAGGTTACAGGACTTTTAGTTACAGGAACTGCTGATAATGTAATTATTTATGCAAGTTCAAGTGATTCAAGAATTGGTGGTGGTGGCAGTAGTGCTGATGTAAATCTCGATACCAATTCTAGTATGATCTCTCGCCTTACTCAAAATGGGAATGACTGGGATCGTGTAGATCTTGTACGTGGATTACCTCGCTCTGAAGAAAATCATGCTGCAAATGGCATGCAACTAAAGGATAACATACTGTATATAGCGCAAGGAGGAAATACCAATGCTGGGGCCCCTTCTAATAATTTTGCTTTTTTAACAGAATATGCTTTATCTGCTGCTATTTTAACTGTTGATCTAACAGCAATTGATGCTATGCCTATCAAAACGCATACAGATGATAGCAAATACATATATGATATACCAACCTTAGATGATCCGACAAGAGAGAATGTAAATGGACAAGATATCAATGATCCTTTTGGAGGCAACGATGGACTCAATCAAGCAAAATTAGTAGAAGGTGGGCCTATACAAGTTTTCGCAAGTGGTTTTAGAAATATCTATGATTTAGTAATCACAGAAGATGATCATGTTTATACTTGGGATAATGGAGCGAATGGAGGTTGGGGCGGACATCCTGATAACGAAGGTGGAGGATCTGTTACTAACAATTGGGTCGCTGGTGAGCCTGGTTCTAACGGACCAGGTCCTAATGACGATAAGGTAAATAATTTGGATGGACTTCATTTTGTGAATTCAACCAATTATTATGGTGGTCATCCCACTCCCATTCGAGCCAATCCAACGGGAGCTGGTTTATATACGAATGATGGTACTACCGGAGTTTGGCGAACCTCTACAACAGGAGATAATCCATTACCTATAGATTGGCCTCCAGTACCTCCTTCATTAGCTAATCCTATAGAGGGTGATTTTCAAAATGCAGGCGTTGATGATATGTCAATATTTACCGTTCCACAATCAACAAATGGAATAGTAGAATATACAGCTTCTATTTTCAACACTGGTTTGAAAGGAAATCTCTTGGCAGTCTCCTTTTCAGGAAACTTATATAGTATCGAACGCAATTCAAGTGGTGGGATAGACAATGATGATGCGGTAACAATATTAGCACAGAATTTTGGGGAAACGCCTTTAGATATAACGGCACAAGGAGACGATGATATTTTTCCTGGAACTATTTGGGTAGCAAATTTAGGTGGAAATTCCATCTCCATTTTCGAACCACAAGACTTAGATGATTGTATAGGTGCGAATGAGTTTATAGATGAGGATGGAGATTTATATACCAACAGCGATGAATTAGACAATGGTACGGATCCATGCAATGCAGCTAGTACACCAATGGATTTTGACAAAACTCTAATCAATGGGTTTCTCGTATCCAATTTAAACGATACAGATGATGATGATGACGGTATATTAGATACCATGGATCCATTTGCTTGGGATGCCACTAATGGTGCTAACACCAATATACCCGTAGATTATCCATTATTGAACACAGATCCAGGAACTGGCTTTTTTGGACTTGGTTTCACAGGACTAATGAGTAATGGGACTTCAGATTATTTAGATTTAATTTTAGATGAAAATAACAGTAGTACAGAAATTATTGCTGGAGGTGCCGTTGGTCTATTGACTTTTAATGATATACCCAACGGTGATCCCTATACCAATCTTAATTCCCAGCAAAACGGGTTTCAATTTGGCATAAATGTAGATCAAAATACTGCACCATTCTATTATGAGGGGAAATTATTAGGACCCGTATTTTCTATTACTCCAAAGCCAAATCAATCTGCTGGAATTTATATTGGTACAGGAGATCAATCGAATTATTTAAAAGTAGTTATCAATGGAAACGAAAACACCACAGGACTACAAATTTTGTATGAAGAAGATGACGCTATTATAAATAATCAACAGATTGATATAAGTAATATTGGTTTTGAAAGTGAATTAAGTTTATTCCTTTTTATTAATCCCTCAACGGGGGAAGTGCACGTCAAATACGCTATAGGTAATAGCACTCCGGTAGATGTAGGGCAAGTCGTTCAACTACAAAATAATGTCTTAGCTACTTTACAAAGTAATACCAATTTAGCGGTTGGTATACTATCTACGTCAAACGGAACTTCTTCCACTTTTAATGCGACATGGGATTATTTAAAACTTCAATTTTCAGAAGAATCTAATAATATTGGAAATTGGATAGCTATAGATGATGGAGAAAATTGCAATGCTCATGGTCAGGCTGGTAGTTGTGCACAAGGAAGACACGAGTGTGCTTATGTACAGGTAGGAGATAAATTTTACTTGATTGGTGGAAAAGAACAAAACAGTAATGTTAATATTTATGACCCTGCCACAGACATTTGGACTATTGGTGCAGATGCTCCATATCCTGTTAATCATGCACAAGGGGTAAGTTATGATGGATTAATTTATTTAGTGGGATCTTTCAAAACAGATGATTTCCCAAATGAGCAACCAAATCCTCGTATTCTAATTTATGATCCATTAGCTGACCAATGGATAGAAGGTCCTATGATGCCTCAAGGTCGCTTGAGGGCTTCTGCTGGGGTTGTTGTATATGAAAACAAAATATATATTGTAAATGGTATTCAGAATGGACACAGCAGTGGTTGGGTAAATTGGTTTGATGTATTCGATCCAATTACTAATACTTGGGAACAACTACCTAATTCACCCAGAACCAGGGATCATTTTCATGCCATAATAGATAACAATAAACTTTATGTTGTAGGAGGTAGAAATACTGGCCAGTCAACAACTCAAACTCCTACGATAGGAGAAGTCGATGTCTACGATTTCCAGACCGAAAGTTGGTCAACTCTAATAAATGATCTTCCCACTGAAAGAGCGGGATGTACAGTAGGAATTTTAGAAAACAAGTTAATCGTAATTGGTGGCGAAAGAAATTCTGGTAATGCCAATAATGATGTAGAAGCACTTGATCTGACGAGCTATACTTGGCGATCATTAGCTCCCTTATTAGAGGGACGTCATGGAACACAAGCTATAACAAATAATGGTGGTATTTATATTGCTAGTGGTAGCCCTATTCGTGGAGGTGGAATAACTCAAACCCAGGAGGCTTTTTTCTTTGGAGAACAAACAACTCCAACAGGTCAAGCTATTCTGGCCTCCTCTCTTGAGCTTTCTGAAACAGACTTATTATTCGATGAAAATCAAAATATTAAGTCAATAACGCTCACGAATGTAGATGGTACCCAAGGTATAATCTTGCAAGAATTAAATCTAAGCAATACCAATTTCGTAGCCAATATTACCCAAGGCTTACCCTTGCATATACCGCCAGGAGGATCTGTAAGCGTACAGGTACTTTTTACAGCTGGAAACGAAGAGGAACTGATGGGTCAATTAGAAGTGGTGCATACTGGGCTAAATGGTTCCAATACAACAATTACACTAGATGCTTCCTGCAAGGAAGACAATCTAATTATAGATGATGATCCAATTGATCCTAATACTTATGCAGCCTTATCCACTATAGAATCTGCGGGGACGGTAATAGAGAATACAAGCGTAAGTTTCAAAGCCGGCGTATCTATTACATTGAATCCTGGATTCCTTGCCGAATCGAATAGTACATTCACTGCTACTATTGAAGCTATAGAAGATTGTATTGACGCTCAAGATATAGTTGGGAATACTCAAGCGAAAGTCGCTCTTACAGAACCAATCATTGAGAATGATTCAGCGCATCTTTTAGACACAGCCACGCCATCAATAAGTATTATGCCCAATCCCTTTAGGAAGCAAACAAGAATAAACATTAGCTTACCATTTGATACAAAAGCGACCTTGCAATTATTCAATATTAATGGGCAGTTAATAAATAGTCTTGCAGCTGAAAAGAAATGGAAAAATGGCATTCATTCCATTGAATTATCAAGTGAACAGATGGAACCTGGATCGTATATTTTATCTTTAATAGGATCGAAATTTACCATTTATCGGAAATTAATTTTAATCGAATAGCTTATTAAAAAATGGAATGATTTCAAGTCACTTGATTCTATTACATTGGTGTGATAGGATCAAGGGGCCATTTCCTCCGAACATTTCGAAGTGTTCGGAGGAATTAATCTTCCATTCCAAGTTAAATACACACTCCAATACTATAAGATGAAACTATACTATCTACTAATTGCATGCCTCTCCTTTCCTACCCTACTCTTAAGCCAATCGAATGATCTTGTATCAGCATCTAATAATATATCCTTTTTAGGTTATTCAGGCTTAGTATATACCCCTTCTGCCTATACAGCTAAATGGGGAGCATTGCATACTAGTTATACACATTACGATAAAAACGCAGCTTTTACCTTTGAGGCAGGCGAAAGCAACGAACGCTCATTTGTTACGAATATTGGGTTTTTACCATTTGCAGAATTTTCCATTCGACTAACAAAACCTTATAATTCTAGTGATAAAAATTACGGCATAGGTGATCGATCAATCACTGGAAGAATTCAAATTTTAAAAGAGAGAAAATATAGGCCAGCAATATTGATAGGCACCAATGATTTCGCAGCAGTCAGTTCTTTTTTCAATGCTACTTATTTTGTTGCCTCTAAAAGTGCAATTATTAAAGGCATTCACTTAAATGGTAATCTAGGGTATGGTTTTAAATTCAATGATGCCAGAAGAGACTATCTACAAGGCGTCTTCGGAGGAGCTCAGATGTCTTATAAGACTATAAATCTGATGGCAGAGTATGACGCAGAGAGATGGAATATTGGTCTTGGTTATCAATATAAACAATTTCTTTTTTTAAAAACCGCATTAATCGACTTACAATATGTAAGCTTCAATATAGGGCTCCAATTCCAACTTCATTAGGAATCCCATTTATTTCTGATGTCCTAGCTCTATAGCTCAATTCCTAACTATGAGATTACCACATATTATTTTATCACTCCTAATGATAGTAGGCGTACAGGGGAACATCCTGTCTCAGGAAGTAACCAACCTTTTACAAACTAACAACATGAGCTCGGCATTAGTCCAGCATGGATTTCAAGGAGTAACGGAACATACTGTTGATAGTACTTTAATTATCTCTTTTGAAAATCGGCTTTATCGTTTGGAAGCGAATGCAATATATAATATCCTAGAAATTATAAACAAAGACTTAGGAAATCAATACAACAAGCTAATTTTAATTTCTAAAAAACAAGATATACCCTTGATAGCATGTGAACTAAATCTAAACGATTTCCAAGCACTAAAAGTAGGAGAAATTAGTATACAACAATTTAAACAAAAGCTAGTTGTCAGCAATAGCTCCTCCTATTTCAACTCCATTAATAAGACTTCTATAAATTCAGGTAACTATAAAATTGAAATTGTTGTAGAGCCAACCCTTGGATTAGCCCTCGGAGGCTTCCCAGATCCAGTTCTTCATCAAATAAACTTAAATCCCATTCTTAATATTTTCCTTTGGAAAGGTGCCACCGTAAAATTACAAGGCATCTTTCCATTATCAAATGAAATAGAAGTACCAGAGGAAAAATATATTCGTCCAGGTATATTGTCCTTCAATCAACAAATCAGATTACCAAAAGATATTTTCGTAAATGCAGGTATAGGTTATTTTACCAGTAATAGATATGGTGGAAATTTAAGTGCCAAAAAATTCTTTATCAATGGAAACTTAATGCTTCAAGGATCACTGGGTTATACGGGAAATGCATCCTACCCACAAATAATTGGGGAAGATCAACATCTAAAGAAATGGCAATATTCAAACTTAAATTATTTGGATTATGCAGTAGGTGCCAATTACTGGCTTGCTAAATATAACCTTAGAATCGGCATTTCTTATGGAAAGTTTTTAAATGAAAAAAGAGCAATTAGGGCAGAACTTTTTCAGAATTTCAAAGAAACTAGAATAGGCTTTTTTGCTTTAAAAACAGAAGGCGGAAATAATTATGGAATGCAAATTGCCGTCCCTTTCTTTCCAAAAAAATATTGGAAACCAAAGATTATTTCTGTCCGTCCTCCTACTCATTTTAGGTATACCTACCATAGTAAACAGTCTTATATAAAAGACTATTGGACAGGTAACAATAACTTTGAACAAACAATGAATCCCAGCTTAGTAAAATACCAATTACTTGGATTACTACAAAAGCAGAACTAAGAGCTTGTCTAAATTTCTAACGGCTGAAAACCAATATTTTACGAACCTGACATTGAAAAAATGAGCTTATTTAGCTCGCTAAACGCACTAATTTTTTCTGTGCCAGAACCACAAACTATTGATTTTCAACTCGAAATAAATTTTAGACAAGATTTAAGCGGATACACTAGCTTACCTATTTTTCACTGCTCTATATTTTGAGATTTTTATTGATTTGTATTTTGAGACCGCCTTTTATGTAATATCGAAATAATATACCCCTCACATTTCTATTAGTTTACTTTCTGACCATGTCATTAAACTTGTTTTTAATTCTTCTTAAAATTATTTTATAGCAATACTATGGAAGTTAATTTTAATGGCAGAATAAAGCAAACCTAAATGGTCGCAATCTATTGTAGAAAAGATAGAATCAATCAAATAGTGAAGGTATTTTTTTCCATTACAAGGGCAATTAATTAATTAAATTTTTATATTATGAAGACCTATTCTGACTTTAAGGATATTCTCTTTGGAGTGATTTTAGTTCTGTTTTTGTGTGTCAGTTGTGAAATTGAAAGGATTGAGAATGACATCGGTTCCACTGACTTAAGAGCAAGTGCTCGTACTACAGAACAAGTATTTACTTTCAAAGGGAATGTCTATGAAGCTTTAGATTATGGTAGTTGTTCAGACTATCGTGATAAAGTACCAATAACAAAAGCTCGGGTGGAATTAGCTGATTTTGACTTATTAGTCATCACTAATACACATGGAGAATTTACATTAAAACTACCCATGAGTAAGTTAATAGAAACTTATGGACAAGAAGCACTTACTGGATCACACCAGTTTCGCTTTAATGTAAAAAAAGAAGGATATATTGAAAGTATCCTGACTTACGATTACGATTCCTTTTATGAAGGAGCATCAGAGACGGGATATGCCTCTAATTTTATGGCGGTTGATTTCCCCTTAACTCCTAGATCCGAACATCAAACCGTAACAGCAGATGGTGGTGTTTTTAGGTTTGGAAATATCGTAGCTACTGTTCCTGCTGGTGCAGTATCGGAAGACACCCCATTTTCGGTTACGAAAATTGCAAGAGATGAATTCAAAGGAAATAGTAATAAGCGCTTACACTACGGCGTACGGGAAACCGAATTAGAAAGAATAGAGGTATATCCTATGACGCTTGAATTTAACGAGCCCATTACCATTACTTTTGAGACAAGCGGGCTCATCAAAGATGATCGCTTAGAAGTTACCGTGTTAAATGAGCAAGAGAATATTTGGATGGATGAAGCAATTAACTTCCAACGATCAAATAACTCCATGAGTTTTTCAACACAAATGGGAGGTACTTGTAAATGTTCGGTATACTTAGCTAATCATAACTGTGAGATTATTTCAGATGAAATGATGATCGATTCTCGAGAACGTTCTTCGGCTTCAAATTGTGCTTGTTCAAGCGCTATGCCTATTCGTGTAAGTTCCAGTAAATTATTACGGGAAGAGATTGAATTTGGTCGTGAAATCAGTGATGAATTAGCGCGAGAAATAGTATATCAAGTTCGTAGATCAGGTAACATTCCTAGTGCTAACACCAGTTGCAATTTTGATGGGAAGCGATTATACTATTACAATGTTTCTTGTCCTGTAGAAATGACCTTAGATCAATGTCAAACAGTAGATATGGATTTTGATCAGCGGACGAGAGTATTAAAAGGAAATGTGTATGGTGTAGATATTGTTTATCGTTTTTCTTATACCTATGATGTTGCAAATACCTTAGGAAAATGTGCTACTACTACTGCCTGTCACCAAGGGTGTCATGGTTAACTACTAGATTAGAAAGACCAGAGCAAATTTGCTCTATTAATTACTGTACTATAGAGTAAAAAATTAGGAACATTTTTTAATAAAGTCTATAATAGCCAACTATCAATAAATGATAGTTGGCTATTTTTGTTTAAGCACTTATCAAAAAAAGTCTATTTATTTATTATTTTAAAAAGCAGCATTTTCTCTAGAAAAATATAATAGATCCGTACTCGGCACCTCCTTCTTCAACCCCAATTGTCTCGCTAGGGTAATCAACTGACCTCGATGATAAGTGGAATGGTTCGTACAGTGTTGTATCATTACCTTTGGAGTCATTTTCCATGAAGTACCATCCCAAGTGTGATAAGATAAAGTTTGATTAAAAAAGTCCTCCTCTTGTTGATCTACAAATGTTATAAACTGCTTAGAGGTATGCAACAAGCTATTAAGCAACTCCTGCGTGCTTGGAAAATCATCCTCTACCTTTTTATTATTAGCAGGATTCTGTGAGAGTCTTGCCAACCAGCTTTTCTCTGCGCTATGGATGTGTAATAAGGTCTTTCGAATAGAGGGAAAACTATTCTCTATATGAGCGCTTAATATGTCTTCTGACTTATCAGATAAAAAGAGCGCTATTTTTGTATTTGCCCAAAAATTATATTGGCAATAGTAAGTTAAAGTGTCTTTCATTTTGTATGCAATTAGGTTATAAAGCGAAGTTAGCAAAAATATTGAAGCCTAGTAATAGCGTTTCTAAATTCACTAAGAACGAGCTTATTTAGACCTGTTAAAAATTAGATTTTAAATAGAACACATTACTAAAATTAATTGTTTGAATAGCTTGGTTGAGATAGCTTTGCTTACTAGACTATATGCCATAGCTCCTTAACTTAAATAATATACTCCCGATTCAAATCTTAAAACAACGTACGCAGCATGATTAGAAAAATACTATTGGCTATATTAGGATTGTTATTCGTATTTGGTGCGGTAACCATTGCCAAACGAACAATAGCCAATAAAAAAGAATGGAAACCCAAAAAGGAAAAGAAATTAGCGACGGGTGCTTTTGTAGAAATTGTCAAAAATACTAGTACGCCTATTAACATTACCACATCTGGTAATCTGACCGCTAAGAATCGGGTAGATTTGTTTGCCGAGGTACAAGGTATTTTTAATAATAGTGCCCGCGCTTTCAAAGCTGGTACCTGGTACAAGAAAGGAGATGTATTACTAGAATTAGATAAGAAAGAAGAATTGATTGCTTTAAAAGCACAGAAAAGTAGCTTTTACAATCAATTGGTTTTATTAATTCCGGACTTACGCTTAGATTATCCAGCAGCTATTACAAAATGGGATGCCTATGTCCGAGACTTCGATGTCAACAGATCCTTGAAAAGCTTACCTGAACCAGAGAGTGAAAAAGAGAAATTATTCTTAGCTGGCAGAAATATTTACACGGCATTTTATAATGTCCAAAATTTAGAGACGCAACTACAAAACTATACGATACGTGCGCCTTTCTCTGGTGTATTGACCGAAGCCTTGGTGAATCCTGGCGCATTGATCCGACCTGGACAAAAGCTAGGGGAGTTTATAGATCAAAGTGTATACGAATTAGAGGTAGCTGTTAATACGGCTTATGGGGAACTCTTAGGAATTGGTAAAAAAGTAGAGCTACACAATGTCGAGAAAACCAAAAAATGGACAGGTAAAGTCGTGCGAGTGAATAGTTTAGTGGACCCAGCTTCTCAGACCATTCCGACTTTCATTCAAGTAGCCGGCAAGACCTTAAAAGAAGGCATGTATTTAGAGGCAGAAATTACTGCTAAAGAGGAGCAAAACACCTATGAAATTAATCGAAAGTTATTAGTAGAGAATGATAAAGTCTTCATTGTCAGAGATTCTATTTTAGATTTAGTGACGGTCGATCCAATTTTCTTTAAAGAAAGCACAGCCGTTGTTAAAGGCTTGGAAGATGGTATGCAGATTTTATCGAAAGCCATTCCTAGTGCATATATAGGTATGAAAGTGAAGATTTTTTCAGAGGAGCAAACTGCTTTGAGTAATTAAAAATTACTGGTCCAAAAACATGGCTCATCAACGTCATAAGTCTGACTTCTGACAGTCTGCCGTAAGGCAGGAAAACGGTCTGACTTTTTAAAGAATGAATTTATGAGAAATATAATAGCCTATTTTATAAAATTTCCAGTAGCAGTTAATGTTATTTTAGTCGCCATATTCATCTTCGGCTTGGGTGGCCTATCTAGGATGAATTTTTCCTTATATCCACAATTCCCAAATAAGGTTATTACGATTAACATTGCCTACCCCGGAGCTTCTCCAACAGAAATGGAAGAAGGAATTGTTTTAAGGATAGAAGATAATTTAAAAGGCATTGTTGGGATAGATCGAGTGGTCTCTAAATCCTCTGAAAATTCCGCCTTGATTACCATTGAGACTTTTGAGGAGTATGATATTAATGACATGTTGCAGGAGGTGAAAAATGCGGTCGATCGAGTCCCTTCTTTTCCAGTGGATATGGAACCCCCTATTATATCCAAACGAGAAAATTTAAATGAAGTCATTAGTTTGGCATTGAGTGGGACAGATGTGCCTTTACAAACTTTAAAGCAGATTTCTTATGAGGTAGAAGATGATATTCGAAATATGGAAGGGATTTCCCAAGTAGCTATTACTGGTTTTCCACAGGAAGAAATAGAAATTGCGGTCAGAGAAAATGATTTACGTTCTAAAAACCTAACCTTTACAGAGGTAGCGACTGCGGTAGCTCGAGCTAATATATTAGCGACGGGTGGTAATATCAAAACAAAGGAGGAAGACTATTTGATTCGTGCCACCAATCGCGCTTACTATGCGGATGAATTGGATTATATAGTGGTGCGGGCAGAACAGGGCGGCAATATGATTCGATTAAAAGATGTAGCAACGGTTCGAGATAAATGGTCAGAAAATCCAGATAGAATTTATTTTAATGGAGAACCCGCTGTACAAGTTAGGGTGCAAACCACCAATGATGAAGAGTATCTTGGGGCCTCCACTACTATGAAGGAATATGTACAGAAATTCAATGCGCAAAGAGATAATGTTCAACTAAATATTACTTCTGATCGATCAATCGATTTACGAGATCGGACTAGAATTTTAAGTGAAAACGGCTTGTTTGGAATTTTTCTAGTTTTGATTTTATTGTCAATTTTCCTCAAGCCTAGTTTGGCTTTTTGGGTAGCATTCGGATTGCCCGTTTCTTTCTTAGGAATGTTTATTCTGGTCCCTGGTTTAGTTACCCTCAACTTTATGTCCCTCTTTGGGATGATCGTTGTGATTGGTATTTTGGTAGATGATGGTATCGTAATTGGAGAAAATATTTATGCGCATTACGAGATGGGGAAAACGCCGACGCAGGCAGCTATTGATGGAACTTTGGAAGTTTCCACCGCCATTATTTCCGCCATTTTAACAACGGTTGTTGCCTTTTCCACCTTCTTTTTTTTAGAAGGGCGTTTTGGTGATTTCTATTATGAGGTAGCGGTAGTCGTAGTGGTGACCCTACTCTTCTCTCTTTTTGAAGCACTTGTTATTTTACCTGCCCATATTTCTCATTCTAGGGCGTTAAAAAAAGGATCACAAAACTTTTTGCTCAACAAATGGGCTGATAAAGGGATCAATTGGGTCCGAGATCGTTTATACTCTCCTGTCCTTCGTTTCTTTTTAACTTATCGAATTTTTGCTTTTTGTATTCCACTAGGTTTATTGATTATGACTTTTGGTGCTATTGGTGGAGGAGTCATTGGTGTCTCGTTTTTTCCACCTTTTTCTAGCGATAGGGTCACGATCAAATTAAGTATGCCAGAAGGAACGAGTGAAGATATTACGGTATCTATTATGGAGCGAATTGAGCAAGCTGCCTTAGCTGTAAACGAAGAATATAAAGACAAGCAGTCAGGTGGAAAATCGGTTATCCAAAACATGGTTAGACGAATTGGCCCAGGTATTTCTAATGCTACTTTAGAATTAAATTTATTACCAGGCCAGCAACGAGATTTCCCTTCCAATGTAATCGCCAATGCAGTAGAGGAACAAGCAGGCCCTATCTATGGGGCAGAGCAATTAACCTTTGGCGCAGGCAGAAATTTTGGTGGACAACCTGTTTCTATCTCTCTAACAGGTAGTAATATCCAAGAATTAAAAGGCGCCAAAGATGCCTTAAAAGAAGCTTTTAAAGAGAATCCAAGATTAAAAGATATTACGGATAATGATCCTGCTGGCATCAAAGAAATCGAATTAAAATTAAAAGAAAATGCCTACTTATTAGGGCTGAATTTAAATAGTGTGATGTCTCAAGTACGGGCAGGATTTTTCGGACAAGCCGTACAACGTTTTCAGAGAGGAAGAGATGAAATACGGGTATGGGTTCGGTATGACAGATCGGAGCGAGCCTCTATTAAAAACTTGGATGATATGTGGATCGTGACCCCTACAAGAGAACGGGTTCCCTTATCAGAAATCGCAGAATATTCCATTGAACGGGGGGAGGTATCCATCAATCATTTGAATGGTATCCGAGAAATAAAAGTGGAGTCAGACTTAAAGGATTCGGACGATAGTTCGGTAGAAATTATGGCGATGGTACAAAATGAAATCATGCCTGAAATTTTGGCGCGCTACCCTACCGTCAAACCCTTATACGAAGGACAAAGTAGAGAAACGGCAAAAATTGGTCGTTCCTTCCGATCTATTTTACCCGTCGTATTTTTCTTAATGTATGCGATTATTGCTTTTTCTTTTCGCTCCTATAGTCAACCCTTATTACTATTTTTATTATTGCCTTTTAGTTTGGTAGGTGTTGCTTGGGGACATTGGCTACATGGCTTTCCACTGAGTATGTTGTCTACCTTAGGCGTCATTGCTTTAATTGGTATCTTAGTCAATGATGGGCTGGTCTTAGTGAGTAAATTTAATGTATTTCTAAAGCAAGGCTTACCCTTTAAGGATGCCTTGTATGAAGCGGGACGTTCTCGTTTTCG
>CALJIY010000136.1 GCA_937973945.1 uncultured Saprospiraceae bacterium
CAATGCGAACCCAAGACGTGTTCCAATCCAATCAAAGATTTTCCCAAAAATTGCTTGCCCAAATGCATAGGCAAACATAAAGACGACAGATATTATGGCATAAATATCTTTTCGCTCAAGGTCCGTTTTATCAGGATAAAGATCTTTAGCTATTTCTGGCCAAAGCACTCCCATCGCTTGACGGTCAATATAGTTGATGACTGCAGCAAGGGCGATTAAGCCAACGACCCACCAACGTAATCCTTTTCGTTTCATTTTGTTTTGTTTCTCGTATGAAATTACTTACGACTTCTACCTATTTTGGCATCTTGTTCGCAAGCGATTCAAAGAAGAAAAAGATTCAGAGAATCTTTCTCATTTGCTCCTATTAAATTTAGCCTCTCGTTTGAGCCTGAAGATATTTTCTTTAGGCTTCTTTATCTCCAAAATAAGATACTTCTCCACCACTTAGGAAATCTTCTCTTACCGGACTAAAGGTGTCTATTAACATACCTTCTTCCAAGCAAACTGCACTGTGCAATAAATTAGGTTCGATATATACCCCATCTCCTGCCTCAACAATTTGCTTTACGCCATCAATTTCGAACTCAAATTTACCTGAAACACAATAAGTAGCTTGGGTGTGAAAGTGTTGATGAGGGGACCCTAATGCTCCTTTCTCAAATTTCACTTTTACCATCATGATTTGGTTATCGTAGCCTAAGAATTTTCTCGATACTCCGCCACCAAGCTCTTCCCATTCCATCCCTTTTGTGATGATATACTTTTCACTAAATCGTTGCATTTCTTTTTAATATTTTGTTTGTGATTATTATATTAGTAAAACACTTATTACCAATTCCATAAAGTCCCATCGTCTAACCTTGTGACAGGTAGATAAGACCTTTTGTATTTATATTTCTGAGCGGCTTCTTCATCAAAATCAACTCCCAAACCTGGTTTATCCGCTAAGATAATATGTCCATCTTCGAGGGATAAAGGATGCTCAAAAACTTCTTTTAGTTTTCCTCCACCCAAACCGATAAATTCTTGTATTCCAAAGTTATTGACCGTAATGTTCAAGTGAGCATGAGCTGCATGACAAATCGGTGATAAATCAGGCGCACCATGCGGAGCAGTACGTACATGGTAGATAGCTGCGAATTCTGCCATTTTTTTCATGGGCGTAATTCCACCTCCATGCGTAGCTGCCATTCGAATATAATCAATCCACTGATTTTCAATCAATTCTTTTGCATCCCAGATGGTGTTGAAAATTTCTCCAACAGCTAATGGCGTAGTCGTATGCTGCCGAACTTGCTGATACCCTTGTTGATTTTCAGCAGTAACACTATCTTCCAAAAACAATAAATTATAAGGTTCTAGATCCTTACCTAGTTTAGCTGCTTCTATGGGAGTTAATCGACTATGCACATCGTGCACTAATTCAATATCCATCCCATATTGCTCCCTTGCTTTTTTAAATAAAGTAGGGATAAAATTTAAATATTTAGTGGTATCCCATGGCTGTTCAGGTGGTAAAGGACGACTACTTTGTAATTCGTAATAATCTTTTTTATCCCCTAATATTCCATAGGTACTTTTTAGTTTTGGGATGGCGCACTGTAAACGGACGGCTTTAAATCCTTGCTCAATTAATTGGCCTAAATTGTCGAGTGTCTCTTCAATTGTTTCGCCATTTGCATGAGCATAGGTTTTTATTTTATGTCGACTTTTACCACCTAATAACTGATAAACTGGCAGTCCCGCTACTTTCCCTTTTATGTCCCATAAAGCCATATCAATAGCAGCAATTGCTGCCATAGTTATCGGACCTCTTCGCCAATAAGCCCCTTTATATAAGTATTGCCAAATATCCTCAATTTGATGCGCATCTTTTCCTAGCAAACAATGTTTCACATGCTCTTCCAAATAAGCAACTACTGCTAATTCTCTTCCATTGACTGTTGCATCTCCCAATCCATAAAAGCCATTATTTGTTTCGATTTTCACCGTTACAAAATTTCTTCCGGGGCAACTGACAAATATTTTTATATCACTTATTCTCATTACGTAATCTCTCAATGAGTAAATTAGAAAATGCATAAATGGGTAAATAGGATGCACCTCTTCGATAAAACAACTCTTTTTTCAACGATACAATCCCACATTTACTCATTTTCCTTTATCCATTGAGTATTTACCTTATTATCTATAACTAGTATGCAATTTAGCAGTTATACTACTTCAGTTTAAATGGGCCAGTCCATTCGTATACTGTTCCATTAATGTCAAGTTTGTGAGTAGCTTCCTTTGAAGCATCTTGATGTGCTAAGAATAACATCCATTCTTTTCCAGCTTTATTACTAAATTGAATGGCTGTGTAATTTGCATCATCATATAAAACACTTAATTTTTCGACACTTGTAAATGGGTCTTCTGCTAATTCAGTTGCCCAATTATATGCTCCATGCGGTTCTATAATAGAAACAAACGTTGCGTCTTTACTATCTTTTTTTCTAATAATAAAAGCTGGATCGGGTCGTAAATTATATTCCCGATCATTCGCTCCGAGTCTAGTAAAAATCAATTCATCCTCTGCTGATACTACACTTGTCATAGAGTAGAATTTCCCGTTAGAAAACCAATTGATATGCGCATTCTCTTCTTTCGCTTTTCCTACAGCCTCTTTCCATAAATGCTGATAACCATGAGCATCCCCGAGCGTATTTAAATTGTTCGCTTCTCTTTCGTAATCAAAGTTGGTTAATAATAATTGCCCTTGAAACCAAACTGGTAAATCATATTGATGTTTACTACTTGATGCAACTTTAAATACATCAATTAAAATGGGATGGCGAAAGTTTTTGTCTTTCACCAACACCATTGTTCTATGTAGATTGTTTTCAGTATAAGCGTTTTCAGATTTGGCACTTACTACTTGTACATCTCCTGTTCCATGAAAATAATAGAGATCAGGATGATGTTTTTCTCCAATTCTAATATTTCCATTATAGTGAGATGTTTCATCTATCACTAAGGTGTTGTGGGCAATACTTTGTTTTGCCCAAGTTTTATTTTCTTTTAGATAACGACCTCCTCCTTTCTGATCAATATTGACCCATCGAGCTGATCCATAATCTTGCATAATTTCGCCTGTCTCATCATATAAGGAATAGGATAGTTTATCAAAATGTCCATGTCCCATACCTTGTGCAGAATATTTCATCACCACACACAATTCATTATCTGAGGCGGTACTATTTCTTAAAATACCGATTCCTCCTTCTGTTCCATCAGGACCATCTGTGTAAGCGATAGATTTTGGTTTCATCGGTTGGGCAAGTCCATCAGCTAATGCTTTTGCAACTGCAAAACCTGCTTCATCTAAAGCAACAGTTCCTTGTTTTTGGGCAACGGATAATAACATCGGATCGTTACCATAATGATAATAAGCTAAATCGACTGCCGTGATTACTTCTCGAGCATTCCAAGACATTCCTTTTTGCGAATCATTAATAGGATAAAAAAGTCCATTCGCATCTGTTTGATAAAGCAGCGAATATACAGCTTTTTCTAAGATCTTATCTCTATATTCTAAAATCCCCAGTTCAGGTTTGTTATTTGCTAAAGATTTACTGAATTGTAAAAAAGGAAAAATCGCATAACGCAAATAGTAAGGTCCTTCGGTAAAGTATCCATCAGGAGAAAAAGAACCATCTAATTGCGCTAGGAATCCTGCTTTTTTTTGTTCATCTGGACGAATCAACCCACCGTCATTATCTCTTTCGTTCTTTTTATTTTTGTTAATATCTAGACCGTATAATGCTCGATCTATTAATTCTTTATCGTCCATCACTAATCCAATCATCCCAACTGCTGCATTCCCCCAAGTACTATGATTATGAATACGATTGAAAAATCTTGGATTACCTGTAGACAGAAAATCTGCATAAGGTCGAAACAAATCTTTTTCTAGTTTCTCTCTTTCTTCGGCTGTGCAAAAATCATAGATACAATCATATGCTTGACTCACATATACCAACCAATTCGCATCATTCAAACATTGCCAGAAAATCTTTCCCGTTGCATAAGATCGATCCGTTGGATGTATAGGTAATGTGGGATACATATCCGCATATTCTAGCAACATATCTCGTATATAAACCGAATACCTATCGTCGCCTGTTACTTGATACAAAACTCCTGCTTTTTGCATCACGAACCAATTCTTTTTATGCCGTTGGTGGGTGTAGCCCCCTGCCATATCTTTAGGAATAGGTACGTCAATCCCTGTCGCTATTTCTTCATCTATTTCCGCTATAGCATCTGCTAAAACTTTATCAAATAGTGGCACTTTGCCTAAAGAAGCTTTGATGTTAGCTACACCTTCTTTGGTTAACATTAAATTGGGGTGTGTACTACTCTCCGAATTGTTTACTACCTGCAACTGCATGTCTTCTTTAGTCGGCACTTCCAAAACGGTTTTGTCTTGGACTGCACAACTTATGCACAACAATGGTACAATACAAAAAAGAAGAAGTGATTTACTTTTAGTTGACAAGGTTTATTGTTTGTAAAAATAGTTCAAGCGTACAGCTTAAGCTATGTTTAATTATTCTTGCATAAAATTTCTTAATCGGGTCAAATCTTGTTTCAAAGCAGCTATCACTTCTTCTGAAGATATCTTTAAAGACTTTGCTCCATGTTCCGCTCCACCTAAATCATACTCTGCATGTACGGAGTAAGGCTTCTTTAAATCCAAGGTGTTGAGCAGTTGAAAGAATTTCTCAAAATTAACTGCTCCTTCTCCTATCGCAGTATTTTTTACAGTCCATTCACCCTCTTTCTCCACGTAAATAAAATCCTTTAAATCGATGGATTGAATATGAGGTTGTAATAGTTTTAATCCAACTTCCCATGATTTCAAACCTTCCACCATTGCGTGTCGGATATCAAATTGACATCCTATCCATTTTGGATTTAAATCTTTTATTAACATCCATATATCCCAAACCGCTGCTCCTAGACTCGTTCCTGAATGATTTTGGTAATCGCCCCGAATGTTATAATGTTCATTCATTTGCTCAAGCTCTTTTAACTGGGGCTTGAAGGCTTCTATCTGTTCGATAATAGGTTGGTCACTTTTATATTTCAACCAACCCATGCGATAAGTTTTTATTCCTAAGCTACTTGCTGTTTTTAGTATTTTTTCGGTTAATGGGTCCTCGACAGTAGTGATCGTCGTTGTCATCATTTCCGTCTTTAATCCTGCTTTTTGCATAGCAGCTACTGCTTTAGGCAAATCTCTCTCTACATTTTCTGGCAATACATGCCCTTTTCTTCTGACCGTTAAATCTAGGCCATCAAATCCTATTTCTTTTGCTACTTTAGACATCTCTTGATAATCCAACCATTGAAGGTGTTTTGAAAATAAATAGATGTCCGATTTTGTTTGTTCATTTTGGCAAGAAATGGGTAGTAACTTATTTATAGGACTCATTAATCCCATCGTGCCTATTAATTTTAAGTACGCCCTTCTTTCCATTGGTGTATAATATTTTTGAATGTATTACAGTTGCTTAGTGAGTCTGAGTCCAAGCCAATTGATCCGATCACTTACAGTGGTCGGATCAAGCTGCACGTTTCATCCGACCACTGCAACAGGCTGACCGAGAATGCTGTTTTTGGCAGACTTACCAAGTTTTCAAAACTTGGTAAGTCTTGGTTAAACACCCGTTTATTTTTTAGGAGCTGAACTCATACCAACCGTTGCTTCTTTAAACCAAACTTCTGTATAATTTCCAGTCTCATATTGTTTAGCTATATCACCACCATGCGTTTCTGCGCCAGCACACCAAACTATATTTTTTTCAGGAGCTTTACCGTTCGTTTGATTATAAGCACCCTGCTTGAAGTAATTCAATTCTCCAGCGTATGCATTTTTACGCTCTACGCCGTCTTGACCAATTGGTACAAATAAATTTTTCGTTTGCTCGGGAATATCTGCTTTTGTTGTATATTCTGATTGTATTAAATTCTTAGTGAAGGTTTTGGTTTCGTGACCTTGACTTGTGAAAGTTAGGTACATGATTCCTTCATGAACATTTATTTCATAGCTAAACTCCTCTCCTAACTCAATTCCATCCGCTGGTTCTTCTGGGAAGTCCGTTGGACTTGATCCTATAACAGACATATCGTATCCCCAAACAGCTGTTGAATAATCACATCTTCCAGAATTATCATCGCCTGCAGTATTGATTTCATAATTCCAAAAAACAGAACCCTTAGTATGACCAGGAAATTTCTTATAAAATATTTTACAGGGTTCATTTTCATGTCCTTCTCCACTGTGGATTTGCCCAATAACAGTCGAGTAAGAAGCTGCTACCCTACCATCACCAGAAGTCGAAACATGCATCACTTTACATGAGCCTGTTAACTTACCTCCCTGCTCAGGCGTCCATTCTCTTTTTTCGTGTAACTCTGTTCTTGTGTTACTAGAATTTTTTGAGGTAACACCTGAATTAGGTGTTTTATACACCACCCAACGCATCGTCCCATCAATTACTGTATAGAAAAAGTCTTTATTCTCGAATTCCGTGAGGTCATCAACAGATGTTCCATCTCCCATCAACATTTTAAATTTATCCATGAATGGAATAACTTC
>CALJIY010000137.1 GCA_937973945.1 uncultured Saprospiraceae bacterium
TATTTTAATATAACTTACTAACCAAGACTTTCTTAGCCACATACTTACTTCTATCCACTTTTACTTTGATGAAATACAAGCCATTGATGTAGTTAGCGAAATCTACTTTAATTAAGTCACTTGGAATTTCTGTAAAGTTAATCTCCTCTACTATTTGACCTAATTGATTACTAATAATCATATGGCCTGTCTTACCTGCATACTCATCCAAATCAATGAATAACTCACTTTCCGCAGGATTCGGGAAAAAAGATATTGCATCCAGATCTACTCCAAAGTTGACAGTCCGAACTGGAGAATACTCCACATGGCCATCCATAAATATCTGCTTTAAGCGATAGTGATTATCACCAAGTACAGGTAGCTCATCGAAACTTTTGAAGTAACTAGCTTCGTCTGTAAATTCGGTATTCACTATTTCTGTTATAGCTTCAAAATCCCCGCCTATTGATTTTTCTATTACATACGCTTCACTCTTATCTGATTGGTTCGTCAACCATTCTAAATCAACATGTCGATCTTGTTGGAAAGCATTAAAGTTTGTGTAGACCTTTGCAGCCGTTGAACCACTAGAATTCAGGCTAGAGCTACATGGGTTATCACAATAGAAAACATGATCATCAGTATAATAAGCGTAGGTATTAATCGGACAAATATTAGCATGAGAGGAGTGATAATCCGCTGCCACTACAGAAATAGAATTGCTTTCCTTATATTTCAACTTCATCCTTCCTGGGAACGTATAAGAACTTCCACTTACATTGTAAAGGTTTACATAAGCTGACACCATGCCGCTTAATTCTAATACGCCTTCGGAAGGTAAGGCTTTACCAAAATGAACGGTTACTTTAGCTTCTAAATAATCATCCGATGTTTTATGTCTAGTACCGCCATCATAGCATTTAAATATTTGATCGATAGTAATCCCTTCTATATAAGCGCCTGTAGAAGAATTATGAACAGTTTTGAAACAGCCTTCTACTTCCACTTCTACCTTCTCCTCTTCATCTTTGACTACTATTTCTTCCTCCTCCTCTTCTTCTAGTTCTACATCACATGGGCCTAATGCTTGCCCTCCTAAACCATTTTTAGTATAGCTACAACCTAATCTATCATTCAAAATACCGTGTAAAGTGATTCGATCACCATTCGCTTTAAAGGTTCTATTTTCTATTGTAATTGTATTTTCATTCACTATACAATAGGACTCTTTATAACTAAAGTAAGCATCGCCTGTAATAATAAAATCTTCAATTACTGGAGAATAATTAAAGGTCACTACAATGTCACCTTTAAAGGTGTCATCATTTGGATTGTGATTGCCTTTATTATCACAGTCTCGCATGTTCACCACCTCTATACTTACAATTTCTATCAATCTTCCTGCACATGGTTCACAAATACTACCATCGCAGTTTCGATATTCTACATCTGCACTAGTACATGGATTTCCATCATCACAGCTATATGGTATACATTCATTAACGGTCGGATTAGGTGTACATTCACAAGTAAAAGGATCCTGTATAGAACATGGTGGACAAGTCGTTGGACATTTAGGTGGACAAGGTGGCACTGCTATTGGTGGACATACGCCACAGATAGACATTGCCGTATTGATATCGCCATTACAGCTAGGTTCCGAGGAACATAAAAAGTCTACTGGATCTGCTGGTGGATCAATGGTCGGACATACCCCACATATAGAAAGACCTATATTTACTTCTCCTCTACAGTTTGGCGCAGACTCACAGATCATCTCATTCGGCTCAGCTGGTGGTGCGATAACCGGACATATACCACATACAGAAGGTGCTGTATTTACTTCTCCCAAACAATTCGGCGTAGATTGACAAATCATTACATCAGGATCTGGAGGTGTTGTAACAGGAGGACATACACCACACACAGAAAGAACTGTATTTGTTAATCCTTGGCAGTTAGGATCAGACTCACAAATAAAATCTACAGGATCTGGTGGTGGCAGTAGCGTTGGGCAAACTAGACATTCAGAAAGAGCTGAATTCACCTCACCTCTACAATTTGGTTCAGATTCGCATAATACTTCTGTAGGTTCTGGTGGTGGCATAATATCTGGGCATACGCCACATACAGACATGCCACCTGGTGTTACTTGTCCTAAACAATTTGGAGCTGAGTCAGGACAGGTAACCTCTGGAATTGTAACACAACTACAGCCATCATCACTTACTACTTCGCAATTAGCAGCATCACAAGTTGGGGTAAAAGCGTTATTGAAAGCTTCAATTACTCTAGATCTATTGGTACCTCCACAATTACCAAAACCAGGAAGTAGATAACAAGTTTCTCCCTCTCGTCCATTAGCGTCAACAGGACTGTAGGTTACTCCATCAATTGTAATAGTATTAGTTGCGGTAACCCCAAAGCAAAAAATCCTAGAACCACTGTCATTTGTAATATCATCCCCTTTACAATCAACATCTTCGAAGCATTGGGCATGTAAAGAATTAATCCCTAAAAAGCTAATACTGAATAGGGTCAAAATAAATAATAGTAAATGTTTGTTCATAATAAATGTGTGTTTTGATTAAAAGATTTTCATTTGTATTTAGAATTTGTCATAGAAGTTGTTTGAAAATGTCTTTCTGTCCCAAAGGCCATATTGCAAGGACCGAAAAAAGACTTTTTTAATAATAATCAACTTCATAACAATGCCAGTCTATATAGTAAGCATATACTATATGGATTAAGTAGAGGGTCCGCTAAAGATTGAAAGAGGAACAAGTTCTGATTTTAAATAAAACAATTTAAAATAGCCTGTTCAACTTTTAAAGTAAGGTTATTGTAAGTGTGGATTTAATACTGGAATCGTATGCTTGTAGAATAGACTTATCA
>CALJIY010000138.1 GCA_937973945.1 uncultured Saprospiraceae bacterium
TTTCAGGCCCACAAATCATATTGCAAGAACCTGAAAAAGACTTTTTTAAGATCCATAGCCCTGCTATGCAGCTTAAAAAAGTAATTTTCAGAACCTTACACTATGACTTGTGGATTCTAAATTACATTCTTAAACAACTTCTCAAAGAAGATCAAGCGAGGGCTAAAAATAAGAGAATTTTTAGTAGGATGAAACTAAATGAAGTGCTTAGCTCAAGAAAATGGAAAAAATTTAGTGTGTTTTAAGTTGGAAGAGCGCAAAGACAATGAAATTATAGGCTGGATTGTAAGGAGAGCGCGTAAAGTTGTAGGAGCGTAATTTAATATGTCTTTCTAGCGAAAGGAAAAAAATTGAACAGAGTGACACAGAGTAAAAAATCATGGTGATTTTAAAAAATCACCATGATTTTTAAATAACATCACGTCGTCAACGTCATAAGTCTGACAACTGACAGTCCTGTAAGGACGATCTGACTGCTAACTGCTCTATTAATTATCCTGCTTAGCAAATACCTTCTTCAATAAATCAGAAGTTCTAGCAGATACATTCGTACGAATATTAGCCTCTTCTTTCTCTACCATAGCAAATAAGCCCTTTAAAGCCTCTCCAGTTACATACTCCTCCAAATCAGGATTTGCCTTTGTAATAAAAGGAATCTTATTGTACGTATTAATAGCATCAGCCCATAATTTTCTAGCCTGAACCTTATCTAATGATTCTTGAATCACTGGCGAGAAAGCAGTAGTTAAATCAGCAGTAGTTGCATTTTGCAAAAACTGAGTAGCCGCTGTTTGTCCACCCATCAATACCTTTGAAGCATCAGCAATAGACATGCTTTTGATCGCATTGACAAAGATTGGCTTAGCACTTTTAGCAGCTTCCTCTGCCCCTCTGTTTAATTTCTTTACGATTTCATTTTCCAATTGCTTAAAGCCAGGAATCTTAGACAATCTATCTGTAATCTGACGAGCTTCTGGTGGTAATAAAATTTTGTATGGACTTTCAAAATAGCCATTTAAAGCAGAAAGCTGCGTAGCTCCTTTGCTAATGCCTATTTCTAAAGCTTCTTTCAACCCATTGCCTATTTGTGCATTCGTTAAAGGCACATCATTCATAACGTCTTTGACCACATTTTGCAACTGTCCTGGAGAACAAGCGGTCATAAAGAAAAATACTAATCCGAAAACGGAAAGTTTTGTAAAATTCATTTTAATAAAATTTTAAATTGAATAGAGATTATTCTAAAATTAATTGGTTAGAAAATTGAGCAGCAAATACTGCCAAACTCCATATTTTGGGGTGGATAATGGAACTATCCTGTCTCGTTTCCTTGTTTAAATTACAAGCTAAACGTACGAATTGAGTGCCAAATTACATGACTATTTTTATTGGCGTTGGAAAATTTAGTAAGTAAGTGCTACTTTAATATTTAATTAACTAGAGAATAAGATAATCATGCATTTTTTTAATAGAAATAAAATCCTATTGTATAGCCCCTTTTATTTGGTTTCCTTACTAGACTACCTGCCTTCTATGTACTTCTACAGGAGATAAATATATATTATCCATATTCTATCCTTTTTTCTTATTTTTGCCGACTGAAGTAGATTATTTATCGTCTACTCCATAACTAGAGTGCGTCATCAACAAAGCCACCTCTTATAGAGATGGATGCCTTTCTTGTAAGAGTAACATTAATACAAAAAACTAATGACAGAGAAGAAACGCTATTTGGTCACTGCTGCATTACCTTATGCCAATGGACCATTGCATATTGGACATTTAGGGGGAGCTTATTTATCATCAGATATATTCGTGCGTTTTTTGCGCTTAACAGGTAAAGATGTGGTTTTTGTTTGTGGTTCAGATGAACATGGCGCAGCGATCACCATCAAGGCTAAAAAAGAAGGGACGACCCCTCAAGCAATCGTAGATAAATACGATGCTTTGATTAAGGAGACTTTTCAAAAAGTGGGCTTATCCTTTGATATATATCATAGAACCTCTGCACAAATACATCACGAAACATCTCAAGAATTCTTTAGAAAACTGAACGACAATGGAGAGTTTTTAGAGAAAACAACAGAACAGTATTTTGATGTAGCCGCTCAACAGTTTCTAGCAGATCGATATATTATTGGTACTTGTCCTAAGTGTAGCCATACTGATGCCTATGGCGATCAATGTGAAAATTGCGGTTCTACCTTAAGTCCTACCGAATTAATTGACCCACGTTCCACTCTAAGTGGAGAGACACCTATATTAAAAGAAACCACTCATTGGTATCTGCAATTAGATAAATACGAAGCTTGGTTAAAAGAATGGATCGAAACAGGTAAAGTAGATGGCAAACAATTACACGTCCCTTCAGATTGGAAAAACCATGTAATTGGTCAGTGTAAATCGTGGTTAGATGGTGGCTTACAGCCTCGTGCCATGACAAGGGATTTGGATTGGGGGATTGATGTACCACAAGAATTGGCAGGCTCAGAAGGAAAGAAATTATATGTTTGGTTAGATGCGCCGATCGGCTATATTTCTGCTACCAAACAATGGGCAGCAGATAATGGAAAAGATTGGAAGCCCTATTGGCAAGATGAGGAAACGGCCCTACTCCATTTTATTGGAAAAGATAACATTGTGTTTCATTGTTTGATTTTCCCTTCTATACTAAAAGCCAATGGAGATTATATATTACCAGTCAATGTACCTGCAAACCAATTTTTAAATTTAGAAGGCCGCAAACTATCGACGTCCAAGAATTGGGCCGTGTGGGTGCATGAATATATAGAAGAATTTCCAGGAAGAGAAGATGAACTAAGGTATAATCTAATCAAGAATATGCCAGAGCAACGAGATAGTGAATTTACCTGGAAAGGCTTCCAAGAAACAACCAACAACGAATTGGTTAATAATTTGGCTAATTTTGTTAATCGGGTTATTGTTTTAACGAATAAATACTACGAAGGTATTGTTCCTGATTTTGATCCTAATGATGCCATTATCGATTCTCAAAATCAAACAGAAACTTCTTTTCACGATTCGGAATTACTAAGCTTACACGATCAATTACAGGAATTAGGTGCATCCATTAGAAAGTACGAATTCCGTGCTGCATTGACTTCCTTAATGGGCATTTCAGCATCTGGTAATCAGTTACTACAATTTAATGAGCCATGGAAGGCCGTGAAAAATGATCCAGAATTAGTAAAGGTAGTCATGAATGCTTCTTTACAAATTGTAGCAGCTTTGAGTGTGGCTTGCCAGCCGTTTTTACCTTTTACCTCTAAAAAATTACGCGCCTTATTAAATTTACCCGATGTACAAGCAGGGGAATTAAATACCATCTTAGATAAATTATCAGAAGGAACCTCTATTCTAGAGGTTGGTCACAAAGTTAGTACCGCTAATCATTTATTTACTAAAATAGGCGATAGCCTAATTGATGCGCAGGTCGAAAAATTAAATGCGGCGGCGGCGGCATCTGCTGTGGTTAGCCACGTACCCGTTAAAGAGACCATTACTTTTGAGGATTTCACCAAAATGGATATTCGTACAGGTGTTATATTAGAGGCGGAAAAAGTAAAGAAAACGAAGAAGCTTTTAAAATTAACCGTAGATATAGGTTTAGAGCATAGGACAGTTGTATCAGGTATTGCCGAGTTTTATGACCCTACGAAGATTATTGGTCAAGAAGTATTGTTATTGGCTAATCTTGCGCCCAGAAAGTTAAAAGGAATAGAATCACAAGGTATGATACTCATGGCAGAGAATGAAAAGGGGGAGTTAGCTTTTGTATCCCCTAAGACGGGCTTTGGTGCGGGCTTTACGGTTAGGTAATAAACTCGCGGTTTTGTCAGTAGAGGAAAAAACATAAAAAGGAGATGCTTCATAGTGTCTCCTTTTTTTATATCTAAACTATTCGTTATTTTTCGACTATTATTTTAACGAGGTGATAGGGCGAACAAAAGTGGTTTATAAATAGATGTTAGTGAAAGAAAGTTACAAACTTTCAAAATATTGGGTTGAAGTTACAAACTTCAACCATCAACCCGAGCATTTTTCAATGAACTACATAGTACGAATTTGACTTTTCGTTTGCCCAAATTTCTTCCATAAGTTTTATATCAAAAACATTAAAACAATGAAAAAAACAAGACGAAATTTCCTATTACAAGCAGGTCAACTAACTGCTGGCATTGGCCTATTGGGCTTATACAGTTGTGATACAGTGAAACAAACTATTGACACAGGCGTCGCTAAAACCAAAGAAATTGTCGATGAGGTTACGAATAAACAATTTTTCAAAATATCCTTGGCTCAATGGTCTTTAAACAAGGCATTCTTTGGAGGGCAATTAGATAATCTAGATTTTGCAGCAAAGGCTAAAAATGATTTTGGAATAGATGCGATAGAATACGTCAACCAGTTTTTTGCAGACAAAGCAAATGATTTGAGCTACCTCAATCAGATGAAACAAAGAGCAGCAGATAATGGGGTGGAAAGCCTATTAATCATGATTGACAGAGAAGGCTACTTAGGTTCACTCGATAAGGCAGAAAGAAAAGAGGCAGTAGAAAAACACTATAAATGGGTAGATGCTGCCAAGCATTTAGGCTGTCATTCCATACGCGTCAATGCCTTCGGAGTAGGTAGTGCCGAAGACGTTGCCAGTGCTGCTGTGGATGGATTAGGAAGCTTATCAGAATATGCTGCTAAGTCAGACATCAATGTGATTGTAGAAAACCATGGCAGTTATTCTTCCAATGGTGCCTGGTTAGCAGGGGTCATGAAATCTGTCGGTATGGATAACTGTGGGACCTTGCCCGATTTTGGCAATTTCTGTGTTAAAAGAGATGGGGAAGGCATGTGGGGTGGCGAGTGCGTAGAAGAATATGATCGGTATAAAGGAGTCATGGAAATGATGCCTTATGCTAAAGGAGTCAGTGCTAAGAGTCATGATTTTGACGCAGATGGTAATGAAATACATACAGACTTCACCAAAGTATTGCAAATTGTCAAAGATGCTGGGTACCGTGGCTATATTGGTATTGAGTATGAAGGACAGAAATTAAGTGCAGATGAAGGCATCAAGGCGACTAAGGCTTTATTAATGAAAGCTGGTGCTGCTGTAAGCTAATTTTTTTGCCTAATTTTGTGTGGAATCTGTCTGCTTTGATAGATTCAAGGTATTGAAGTTGTTTAGAGTATGTCTAAAAAAAATAAGCAACTATTATATGTCACTAAGCAACGAGTAGATAATAAATGCACATTTATTATCTACTCCTTACTAACAAATATCTCCCGATGTTATTCAAACCTCACTATTGTATCATTCTATTACTTGGATTCGTACTATTTGCCTGCACTAAAGATGAGGGTGGTTCAACCACTGTTCCAACCACTCCTGCAGCAGACCTTCCAGTCTTAACATTAGATAACGAATCTTCTTTGGAAGGGAACGACGGTACTTCTGTTATGACCTTCACCGTAAATCTAACAGGTACTTATACAGGAACTGTAAGTGCTAATTATTTTACCATAGACGGTAGTGCATTAGCAGGAGTCGATTATCAACCTGTAGCAGAGACCATTAGTTTTACTAGCCCAGAAACGAGTAAGGAAATAAGTATTATGCTCGTAGCAGATAGTATAAAAGAAGGAAACGAGCGATTCACCTTGCAAATTGATCAGTTAAACAATGTGACAACTGCCAATGGTAGTAATCTAACGGCTGTAGGGATTATTCAAAATGATGATTCCAATACCATTATTCCAGAAGAAGGCTATTCAAGTCCTGACAATTATGACTCTTGGAAGATTCAATGGGCCGATGAATTTAATGAGGAAGAAATTAATAAAGATGTCTGGAGATTCGAATTGGGAAATGGGTGTAATAATGGTATCTGTGGGTGGGGAAATAATGAACTAGAACAATATTCAGATCAAGAAAAAAATGCTAGAATAGAAAATGGGAAACTCATAATAGAAGCACACCAGGAAGGAACTGGCGCCAACTATACTTCTGCAAGAATGATCACTAAAGACAATAAGACCTTCCAATTTGGTAGGATAGATATACGAGCAAAATTACCAAAAGGACAAGGACTATGGCCTGCTATATGGATGTTAGGTGAAAATATCGATGAAGTAGGTTGGCCTGCCTGTGGAGAAATAGATATTATGGAATTGGTGGGACACAAACCTAATGTCGCACACGGCACCGTCCATTACGGGCCCCCTTCTCCTAATAATCGATCCATGGGTGGTTCTACAAGTAGTCCAAAAGGAGATTTTTCAGACTCCTTCCATGTTTTTACTTTAGTGTGGAAGGCTGGAGCGATGTATTGGTATGTAAACGATGTACTTTACTATGAGATCAATAATGAACAGTTCAATGGTGTAGCTTATCCTTTTAATAAACCATTCTTTTTTATTCTAAATGTAGCCGTTGGCGGCAACTGGCCAGGTAATCCTGATGACACGACTGTTTTTCCACAGCGAATGGAAGTAGACTATATTCGTGTTTTTGAGCGGGAATAGATTATTTCATCGTTGTTAGACAAGGCGGGCGACACTTTAAAAGTGTCGCCCGCCCTTACTATTTCTTAAATCTCAAATTCCAAGGTCATTCCTCTAAAAAAGTCCATGTATCTCCCCTTGAACAGAACTGACTATCTTTCCTAAATCTTCTGGATTACCTAAAAAATCTACTTCATCAGAATTGATGACTAATAACTTGCCTTTATCATAGCCGTCAATCCAAGTATCATAGCGTTCATTTAATCGTTTTAAATAATCAATACTGATAGTGCCTTCATAATCTCTTCCTCTATGCTGTATATGATTAACTAAGGTAGGAATACTAGCTTTTAGATAAATTAATAAATCTGGTGGCTTTATTTGAGAGGACATCGTCTTAAAAAGAGAAAAATAGTTCTCAAAGTCACGCGTAGACATCAAGCCCATATCATGCAAATTGGGCGCAAAGATGTATGCATCTTCATAGATCGTTCGATCTTGAATGACCGTATTCTGACCATTCAAAATTTCTAAGACTTGCTGGTAACGACTATTCAAAAAGTAAATCTGTAAATTAAAAGACCACCGATGCATATCTGTGTAGAAATCACTTAAATAGGGATTATCATCCGTTGATTCATAATGAACATCCCAGCCAAAGTGTTTTCCCAATTGAGTGGTTAAGGTTGTTTTTCCAGCACCTATATTTCCTGCTATTGCGATATATTTTGCTTCTTTCTTTTCGGACTCCATATACTTGCTTTAGTCGTTACTTTTCTTATTGTAAAAGAGATCAGATGTCAGATCGTTTACTCCGTAACTGTCAGAGGTCAGACGTATGACGTTGACCACGTGATGTTGTTAATGTCATGAATCTGACTCCTGATTCCTGTTTAAAAAACTTTCCACAGTTGTTCATCAGGAACATTTGCTTCAATAAATACAGGTTCTTTTTTAACAGGATGAATAAAAGACAAGCTTTTACTATGTAAGTGAATGCTGCCATCTTCATTACCTTTTTCTGCACCATATTTCAAATCGCCTCTAATAGGACAGCCCATTTTAGATAACTGCGCTCTAATTTGGTGAGGCCTCCCGGTCTTTAGCGCAATTTCATATAAATTATGATTGGCTACTTTTCCTATTAATTTATAGTCTAGTTCTGCTTTTTTGGCTTTAGCTGCCCGATTACTTAGGCGGTCGTAAGCTTTGGTCTTGTTCTTTGTCGTATCTTTTAAAAGAAAATGAGTCAAAGAACCTTCTAAATCAGGCAATTCCGTCTGCGTGATGGCCCAATATGTTTTTTTGATACTCCGTTCTCGAAATAATTCATTCATTCGAGTAAGTGCCTTAGAGGTTCTAGCAAATATGACCACCCCGCTTACAGGTCGATCTAATCGGTGAATGACTCCTAGAAAAACGTCCCCAGGTTTATCATAACGTTTTTTTATATATTTCTTTATCCAATCACCTAGCGTAGCATCTCCTGTCTTATCTCCCTGCACTAACATTCTTGCAGGTTTATTAACCGCTATTAGATGATTATCTTCGTAAATTACTTCTATATCCATTTATTGTTGAAGTTGTTTAAGAATGTATTCTGCAATCAGTTGTAAGTGCTTGGTTTCTAGAACGAAGCTCTTTTTTATTTTCGTAGCCTTAGCTACGGGAATGAACGCAGTGCAGTTTCTTTGAAACCACATGTCCAGTGGACATTTGACGGAGAGAACCGCTTGCGGATGGGTTGCCAAGAAGTAGCTAAGGATCAATGACTTGCAAATAATGCATCAATTCATTTTTAAAC
>CALJIY010000139.1 GCA_937973945.1 uncultured Saprospiraceae bacterium
TTTAATCTAAGAAAATTTATTTTCACAACTAAAGTATCCCTCCCATACTCCCACCATCCAATTTAATAGCTGCGCCATTAGTAGCTGCTGCCAAAGGACTTGAAAAATAAACAATCGTATGGGCGATTTCTTCCACACTAGCAAAGCGCTGTAGCAAGGAAGACTTGCGGACTTCTTTAAAGAAATCAGCCTCTACTTGTGGAATAGTTTTATTTTCAGTTTTTGCTAAATTCGATAAAAACTGTTCGGCGCCTTCTGTCTTTGTAGAACCAGGGATGATCGTATTGACGCTTACGCCTGTTCCTTTAGTCAATTGCGCTAGACCTCTTGAAACAGCTAAGATGGCCGCTTTGGTCGTACTATACGCAATCAAGTCCGCAGGTACTAGGGTAGCGCATTCACTAGAAATAAATAGGATACGTCCCCAATTTTTGGCTAACATTTTTGGTAGAAAATATCTCGACAATCGGACGCCGCTCATTACATTGACCTCCAAGTGATCCGCCCAATCTTTATCTGTCGTTTCAAAAAAAGATTTAGACGCATAGATCCCAACATTGTTAATTAAAATATCAATTACGGGTAATTGTTGTATTAATTGCCGAATACTTTCTGCATCGGAAAAATCAGCAGCGATGCCCTTAATATTTTCCTTGGGAAAATCTATCTGTAGTTGGTCAACTGCTTTAGCAACGGACTGCTCCGTTCGTCCATTGATGTAAACAATCGCTCCTTCTTGCAAAAATGTTTTAGCGACGCAGAATCCAATACCAGAAGTGGAACCGCTTATAAATACTATTTTATCTCTCAACTGTAGATCCATTCTTTTACCATTTTTAACAAATTTAATTTCAAAACGAAATATACCCAAGTATAGGTTAACGTCACGCTTTGAAGTTGAGATTGAAGTTTATAAATGATCACCATTTTCTTAAGCCCAAAAGTTTTTCGCCCAATGCGGACAATTCAGCTGTTTCATATTTTGTTTGCTCCCAATTTCTAGGATCACCAGGAAAGGCATAGCCTTCAGGAGCGATGCGATGTTTCCAAGAATTAACGCGCCAATCTCTTAAGGATTCATTCTCCTCTTGGGCAGGCATCATAGAAAGGTATTGTGCTATACGCACCTTACCCGCTGAGCGATTAGCACGAATGCCATGTGGTTCTAGACTATTAAATACTAACAGGTCGCCTGCTTCCATGCCTACTTTGACAATCTTATCTTCTAAGCCAGTGGTATCAGGTTTAAAATGATTTCTATCAGCTGGCTGTGTTAATTTCCAAGTATCATAATTTCTAAACAACCAAGGAATACATTGAAAGCCGCCCATATTCTCATCCATCTGATCGGATAGTGCCAATACCCCTTGTACATTTTGCGGCTTGGTATCGGGATCATAATCCCAATGGATAAAGCCTTTATATTCATGCCCGGGGCGCATTGGGAAATTTAGGTTAGCTCGGTCAATCGTGACCCATAATTTTTCAGTGCCCCAAATATCCACAAAAATATCATAGACTTTTTCCATTTGCCTATTATTCCATAAATGTTGATGATTGTACGCTTCTACCATACCCGTACCTGCCAGTTCCTTCATTTTCATTTCTGCTCTAGGAGCGGTGTACCAAGTTTCTGGATCATTACTATCCTTTTCTTCAAACTCCCAAAGGAAATTAGCAGTTTGCAATGCTTGTTCTCTAGGCACTGCATTTTTAATGACGACATAGCCATTTTCTTTCCAGAAATTCCATTGCTCCAAGCTTAGCACTCGGAGCGTATCTTGTGTCGCCTCGGTTCTTAGTTGTACACTACTACTTTTTGCAGTAGAGGGGTTTCCTGGAATATCTTTATGTTGATTGTCAGGAACCATGCTGTGTTGTTTGGTAGGATCGGTATTTTTCATTTTGATCAGTTTTAAAGTATAGAAAATAGAACAGAGAGTAGAGAACAGAGAATAGAGACCCAATTCGTTGGTAATTAAAAAATAGGTCGTTTTTTAACGAAATACGTCTCTATTCTCTGCTCTCGCTTCTCTATTCTAAATAAAAAGAATAAAACAAAATTGAGGAATTTATGGCGGGCGTATTTTACGATACTTAGCAAAAAGTTGTACAATATTGATAAAAAGAGTATTTTATCTTTAAAAAAATGAAAATATTGTTAAGAAAATGAAAATTCAACTTGAAACCATCAGTAGTCAGAATACCTCTTTTAGTATGATGTTCAATCCTCGACTGAGTGATTTATTCTATTGGCACTTCCATCCAGAGTATGAATTAGTTTATATCGAAGGCGCCAAAGGGACTCGACATATAGGGGAACATATATCTACTTATGTAGAAAATGATTTGGTCTTAATCGGTTCCAATATTCCTCATCTAAATTTTGATTATGGACTTAAAACCGATTATCGAAAAGTGGTGGTTCATTTCAAAAAAGAGTTTATAGAATCTCATTTAAATAGTGTCCCAGAATTAGGAACCATTGCTCAATTGTTTGAACAATCAAAATTTGGAATAGCTTTTAATAGTGGACTAAAAAAGGAAATTGGAGAGAAATTATTTCAACTAGAAAACTTAAATCCCTTTCAACAGTATGTTCAGTTGCTTGACATTTTACAACTGCTTTCTACTATTTCAGATGTTGAGTTATTACACGATCAAGCAGTTATTAATAAAGTTAGTGAAAGGGAACAAGGCCGCTTAAGAAGTATCTATGTTTTTGTGGATGAACATTATCATCGTAAAATAAGCTTGAACGAAGTGGCTGCTAACAGCAATATGTCCAAAGAAGCTTTTTGCAGATATTTTAAGAAGGCAAGTAATTATACGTTCATTGAATTTTTAAACCGCTATCGGATAAGTCAATCAAAGAATCTTTTAATGTCTGGTAAAAGTGTCAGCGATGCATGTTATCAAACGGGGTTTGAAAGCCTCTCTTATTTTAGCCGAACTTTTAAGAAGGTGACTGGGGAAACACCAAAAGATTTTCGGAAGAAGTATTTGTAGAGCGGCATGTACATTTTTGCTGAGCTTCTGTTTCAAAACGGAATAGAAAATAAACGATTCAAAAAAATCAGATAAGTCCAAAATAGAAAAGCAGAGATTGATACAACCTCTGCTTCTCTTATTTTTAGACTGTTTAAATTATGTACTTAAAGAAAGTCTAATGCATATACTTATCTCGGAATGAACTTAATGAATTAAAATCTTTTCAGTAATCGTTTCTCCGTTTGACAACTGGACATTAATAAAATGTAAGCCAGTCTGGACTTTTATCAAATCCATTCGAAGGGTCTCCGCTGGAATTTTATCATAATCCACTCGTTGGACAATTTGTCCAAATTGATTGATCAATCGAATACTACCTTGCTCTCCAGCATAAGCATTTAAATTAATAAATACTTCTTGCTTTGCTGGATTTGGATAAATCGAATAGCTTTGAGTAGCCTTATGTTGATCTAAAGAATTTTCGCTAGACGTAATTGTTTTATGGGAAGTTCTTCCTGTAAAACTATTTTTCTTTAGCTCAATAATTAGACCATCACAAACCTTCTGCCATTTTGAATTAAAGACAGTAATTTGATATTTTCCTGCTTGTAAATTGCTGACTTCTGCTTCATGTCCACAAGAAGCCGTACAATTCAATACAGATTTCCAATCTCCAAAACGCTTCAATATTTTAAAGAAATATTGTTGCCCAGATTCGCCAGTTAATAGGATTCGACCATTCCCATAGCTAACGCTAATTTTATCGCATTGTTCTGTTTCCATACCATCATCAGTTGTACCACCACCGTCAGTTGTACCACCGCCGTCAGTTGTACCACCACCGTCAGTTGTACCACCACCGTCAGTTGTACCACCGCCGTCAGTTGTACCGCCACCATCAGTTGTGCCACCACCGTCAGTTGTGCCACCAGCGCCTAAGGTGATTTCTATATTCTGACAAACTGGTTTCCAAGAACTAGTCCAAGCTTTAATCGAATAGGTACCTGCTGGTAAGTCTTTTAAACTATGGTAACTATCACAAGGTGTTCGATCACAGTTGAGATAAGATTTCCAACTAGGAGAAATTAAGTCTACTTTATATACATATTTTTGACCAGCTTGACCTTGTAATGCTATCTGCCCATTGCCGTATGTAATTGTTATATCACCACAAGTTTCTTGACTAGTCGCACTACCACCATCAGTTGTACCGCCGCCATCAGTTGTGCCGCCACCATCAGTTGTGCCGCCGCCATCAGTTGTGCCACCACCATCAGTTGTACCGTCATCTGCACCTACTGTAATCGTCTTTTTAGTACTACAAATACGTCCCCATGACTTAGTATAAAATTGAATACTTACTACGTAATTACCAGGCTTTAAAGGAATGATTTCTGTATCCTGACAGTTCGCACTGCATTCAAAGACTATTTGCCAATTTGCATTAAAAATCTTAACGAGCTCAATTGGTGCCGATAAATTTTCAATCTTAATAGTTCCTTTATCAGCATATATTTTCACTGCTTCGCAAGGATCTTTTGTGATTATTGGATCACAGCCACAAGTTGTAGGATTATAGGTTTCGTTAGTTGCACAGGTGATTACTTTGTCTACGCAAGCACAAGTTTCTGCATCGTAAGTTTCACAGTTAGGATCACAGACAGGTGCATCAACAGGTACACAAGCACAAGTTTCTGCATCGTAAGTTTCACAGTTAGGATCACAAACAGGTGCATCAACAGGATCACAGGAACAAGTCTCTGGATTGTAAGTTTCACAAGTTGGATTACAGACAGGT
>CALJIY010000140.1 GCA_937973945.1 uncultured Saprospiraceae bacterium
TACGATTTAAAATGAAGATTTTTTACTTTAGACAACTTGAAAAAATGAGATTTTATCTGGTATAAATGAACATTTTTTCAAGGCAGTATAAAGGACAAAAGACCATTTTAAATGTAAAAGTTATTTGTGCGTCGTTCCTTAGCGGTGCTTTATAACAATAATTTGTTATGGAAGCTTCATGGTCTTGATAAATAAACTGGGAAGAGGTGGAACGTAAACAGTGCATCTTGTTGCCTTAGGCATATACAAGTGACTGTTCCTTTTAAAGGAAAGTGTTTGTTTGAGTAACATAGTGTTGTAAATGTCTTTTGATTATTTTGGAAGCCTAAACTTCTCTAAAATAATCACAATTGGTTAAAAATCATAGTGTAGCTAAATAAGCTGATACAAATATACAAAATACAAATATGTTAGTCAATAGCCCTTTTATAAAAAAATAAATTAAATGCGCAGCAGTAATATATTAGAACAACCTATTGAGTATTTAAAAGGCGTAGGGCCGAAGAAAGCGGAACTGTTAAAAAAAGAACTGAGCATCTTTACTTGCGGGGATTTATTACTCAACTTTCCGTTTCGATATGAGGATAGAACGAAGTTTCACAAGATCGGGGACTTAACAGAGCAGTCGGACATGGTGCAGTTGAGAGGTACGGTACGAAGAATGGATATGAAAGGGGAAGGGCGGAAGAAACGATTGGTCGTAAGATTTCGGGATGATACAGGAGTCATGGAGTTAATCTGGTTTCAAGGAGCTACTTGGATTGAAAAGAAATTGGAGCTGGGTGTGGAGTACTTAGTCTATGGTCGCATTAATAGTTTCAACGGAAAGATGAGTATTCCGCATCCAGAAATAGAACCGATCACGGAGGCAGGTGTCAAGGAGGCATCGACCTTTACGCCCGTCTACTCTAGTACAGAAATATTAAACAAGCGAGGCGTAGATGTCAAAGTAAGAAGAAAACTAATAAAGACTTTATTTGAAAAAATACAAGCGGTAGATATTCCAGAAAATCTGCCACCTTATATTATTGAAAAACTCAACCTACCTGCAAGAAATGAAGCCATCGTACATATTCATTTTCCAAAAGCTAAAAAAGATTTAGAGCGTGCGCAAAAGCGATTAAAGTTTGAGGAATTGTTTTTTCTTCAATTGCGGCTCTTAAAATTGCGACGACATAGAAAGGACACGATTAAAGGCATCCCTTTTACTAAAATAGGCGATCACTTTTTGGGTTTTTATAACAATAAACTACCGTTTGAATTAACAGGTGCCCAAAAAAGAGTTCTCAAAGAAATACGGCAAGACTTAGGTTCTGGTGCCCAACTCAATCGCCTACTACAAGGAGACGTAGGAAGTGGCAAAACCATCGTTGGCCTGATGTGTATGCTCATGGCATTGGATAACGGTTGCCAAGCCTGTCTAATGGCGCCAACAGAAATATTGGCCCAACAACATTATCAAGGGATTAGCGAATATGTAGAAGGGATGGATATTACCGTAGGCTTTTTATCGGGTAGCATTAAAGGCAAAAAGCGTCAGGCAATTTTAGATGAATTGAAACTAGGAAATATTCATATCCTAATAGGCACCCATGCCTTGATTGAAGATTGGGTAGAATTTAAAAATCTAGGCATTGCCATCACCGATGAGCAACATCGTTTCGGTGTAAAACAACGTGCCAAATTGTGGCGGAAAAATAAACCTTGTCCGCCGCATGTATTGGTGATGACCGCTACCCCGATTCCTCGTACTTTAGCTATGACCTTATATGGGGATTTGGAAATTTCTGTCATTGATGAGTTGCCACCTGGCAGAAAAGAAATTGAAACCGTCCACCGAATGGAAAGTCATCGACTGCGGGTATTTGGTTTTATGAAAGAACAGATCGCCTTAGGTCGACAGATCTATATTGTCTATCCTTTAATTGAAGAATCAGAGACCTTAGATCTTCAAAGCTTAATGGAAGGCTATGTCTCTGTAGAACGAGAATTTCCAAAACCCGAATATCAAATTAGTATCGTACACGGTAAGATGAAACCTGCCGATAAAGATTTTGAAATGCAACGCTTTGTAAAAGGCGAGACGCAAATCATGGTAGCCACAACGGTGATAGAAGTTGGCGTAAACGTCCCCAATGCATCGGTGATGATTATCGAAAACACCGAACGATTTGGCTTATCGCAGTTGCACCAATTAAGAGGCAGAGTAGGGCGGGGCGCAGACCAGTCTTACTGTATTTTAATATCTGGATATAAACTCAGCAAAGAATCTAGAGAACGCATCCAAACAATGGTCCGAACCAATAATGGTTTCGAGATTGCGGAAGCTGATTTAAAACTTCGTGGCCCAGGTAATATCGAGGGCACGCAACAAAGTGGTATTCTTAATTTTAGAATTGCCGACTTGGCAAAGGATCAGCGCATCTTGCAAGTCGCCAGAGAAATCGCTGCTCGTATATTGGATCAAGATCCTACTTTATCCAAACCGATTAATGCTCGGCTGAAGAATTATATGGAGACGCAAGGGAAGCGGTTTAAGGCTTGGAGTAAGATTAGTTAGGGAAGAATATAAACAAAAAAAAAGCCGAAGTGTACACTTCGGCTTCGAGTTTATCTCATTCAATTTACTTGACATTAAGGTAGCCCGAATAATACGTACCACCTCCGTCATTAAAAACATAGTAATAGATTCCAGATTGTGCTGGATTTTCTTTTTTGTTTACATGCCCATCCCAATCATTGGAATAGCTGTCTTTTTGAAAAATCTCCAAACCTTTGCCGTTAAAAACGTACAAAGAATTGTCTGGATAATTTTCTACGCCAAGGATAGTGAAATTCTTCAATTTACCAGCCTTTTCGTTGCTCGACGTACCACTCATAAAAGTGATCGACTCGCATAGGATGTCGATGGAAACGTTTACTTGCGTGACATGTTCTCCAACCGTCATTTCATAAACGAACGCATCATTTTTTTCACATAAATTATGGAGTGGGGCGTACTTAAATGTTTGATCTTCATTTAAGGTCACCTCTCCAAATTCAGGTTGTTTAATTACTCTAAGTTGTACGGGGCTTTCGAGGTCTTCTTCTGTTTGAAGATAATCGAAAATGACCGAATTATTTCTGACCACAATTACGTGATCATTCGTCTCAAAAATATTTTTTTTAGTAATCGGATCAGTGGGGTTATTATTACTATATCCCATGTTAGACACAGCAAAGAGGGAAAGAAAAAGCCAATAAGTTTTTCTCCTTAAAAGGTGTTTTGTGTTACTAGATAACATAATCTTCTAGGTGTAAGTGGTTTTTAAGTACCTAGTGTTAAATAGTTGTCATTTTTGAGGAGGCTATTTTTTCGATATGCGAGACAAAAATTCTCTGCATAGCCTAAGCTACGGAGATAATTTTTAACGAAGCAGATCGGAAAAAGAGTCCATCATAAAATGTATCAATTATTTGATAGTAGGTACTTAGTGTTCGTAATAGTTTTTAATATAGGTAGCCTATCAACTAAGTTGATATGGCGAATTGCCTTAGAAAGATCATCAAAAGGGGATTGTTATAAAGTTACATGGAATTATAATGGCCAATCAGCTTAAATAGATTGGACAATCGTAAAGGGGTGATTTCGAGGAGTAGGAGGAATCGTTGTTGGGTGGAAAATTTATTATCTTATAGGGAATGAATAATAAATAGATGGGTAGGTGTTTTTTATTATTCAAATTTTATACCAATGCACTTAAATGTCACTTTTTTAGAGTTTTTTTTTTCTTTTTACACCTTTTAGGGTAGGACGTAGCTCAAGCTTCCGTAGCTCAAGCTTCTAGCTTGAGGCATTTATTTTCTCAAGCCGGAAGCTTGAGCTACGAGAATGCATAGCTACTACATAGCTTGAGCTAGGGTGCAATTTCAAAATTCTGCTCTAATCTATTTCCTTGTTCATCGATAAGCGTCAATACATGTTTTCCCGGTAGCGGATTCAGTGCCTGATGATGAAAGGATTGGGTGCTTCCAATATAGGCATTGTCGAGGTGCCAATAAATGATCGCCAAAGGATCTCTATGGGCCGCTTTAAAGACGGTTTGACTCATGGAACCATCTATATCTCTTGGTATAGTAATCTTGGTAGATTGCTTTGGATAGATCATTTCCATCGGGATGCTACTTGAGTTATGTTTGTTCACACAGCCTTCGAGGTATGGAGGGAGTGCTTGGTAACTAGGGCTAACAAATTGGTAATAATGCGCCTCTCCTGGAGGAAGGATAAACCAAGGCTCATGCTTCATTTCAGTTGGAGACATACAAGTACTATTCACCTGATTTCTTCCAGTAGGATCTAAATGTATCAGTTGATGATAGGTACATAGCGGTACTTGCTGTCCACTAATTGGGGCCCAAGTGGTATCTGTTGGACAGATAGTAGATGCTCTATAGCCGCTTTTTTTGCAAACAGCTAGAGCCACACATTCATCATAGGGTAGATCAAACCAGTCTGCTGTTGGCAATAAATCAAATAAGTCAAATAAGATAGGGGCCGCCGTTTGTACCCCTACCAATCCTGGTCGCCCTTCTCCATCGGCATTGCCGACCCACACACCTACTGCATATTTTGCAGTGACGCCGACTGCCCATGCATCTCGAAAACCAATACTCGTTCCTGTCTTCCAAGCAATATTTTGACTGGAGCTAAACTGTTCCCAATTACCTGCTGCATTAGGTCGCTCTACATTTTTCATGGCCTCGAAAGTGTAATAAATAGAAGCAGCATTTAAAACGGGCGCTTCCGATAATAACGCCTGTCTTGGCTTTGCGCTATCTGTATAACTAGCAGGTAGAAAAGCAGTAGGATCATAAGCACCATTCAAAGTAGAAAAATTATTTAGTGTCTTTGCCATAGCTCGATAGGCATTGGTGATGTCCCAAAGCGTTCCTTCGGCACCACCTAAAATTAAGGGCAAGCCATAATAATGAGCAGGCTGTCGAATGGTACTTAGCCCTAATTGATGCAATAAGAAATGAAATTTCTCCAAGCCATAAAGCTGAAGTAGTTTGATAAAAGGCACATTCAAGGAACGAATTAATGCCTGACTGGCAGGTACAACCCCGTCATAAGATTCATGAAAATTTTTGGGTTGATATCCATTCATTTGTATAGGAATATCTGTGACCAAACTATTAGGTAGTACTTGACCCTCCTGTAACAAACCAGCATAGAGGAAAGGTTTTAAAATACTACCTGTACTTCTTGGGGATTTGATAATATCTACTTGTTCCCCATGCGCTTTTCCTGTATTAATGGCATTTCCAACATAGGCTAATACCTGACCAGATTCCACCTCTAATAGCAGCGCTGCGCTATTATGAATATCGTTCCCTTTTAACTGATGTTGATGTTTTTGGATGATTTGAGTCGCCAATGTTTGTAGTTCTACATCAACGGTCGTGGTCAATCTAGTAAGGGTATTTGTTGAATTAGTAAACACTTCTTGCTGTACTCGATCTAACAAATGGGGCGCCAAATTAGGTAATGGAAGTGGCTTGAGGGGTAAGCTTTCTTCTTTAGATAGACTTAATTGTACCTCATCTATATATTTCAATTCAAATAGTCGCTGGAGCAATCTATTTCTTTTTTCCAGTAAGGCAGTCCTATTTCGACCAGGATGAATTAAAGCAGGACTATTGGGTAATACAGCTAGCATAGCCGCCTCTGCCCAACTAAGCAAAGCAGGTTGTTTGCCAAAGTACCTCCAAGATGCCGTTTCCAATCCGACCACATTTCCACCAAATGGAGCATGGCTAGCGTATAAGGCTAATATCTCTTTTTTAGAAAAAGCTAGCTCCAATCGGGTAGCCAAAATCAATTCTTTTATTTTTTCAATAAAACTTCTTTCCTTTCCTTTTCTAGCTAATCGGATCACTTGCATGGAAATGGTGCTCGCCCCACTTACCACTTTCCCTGCTTTCAAGTTTTGCTTAATGGCTCGACCAATCCCAATTATATCAATGCCTGGATGTTGAAAAAAACGTTGATCTTCAAAGGTGGTAATTGCTTTTATAAATTTATCTGGTATTGTCTCTTGATATGGAAATCGCCATTGTCCATCCGCAGCAATTCTTGCTCCTAGTAGCTGTCCTTCTTTATCATTTAAAACCATACAAGTAGGGTCTTTAAATAATGGGTCGGGCAGACAGCAATAGTAGGCGATCAATACTGCTAGCAGCACTATAGCCTTCAATATTTTTTTAGTATAGGTATTTTGCGGCAATTTGAGCATTTTTGTACTCGGAACTAATATAGCATTTCATTTAACACATAGGTACATAGGTCACCTAGTTCCAATCAATTCTGTGACCTGTATGTTTCTGTAAAAATAGTCGTAAAATAGAAATTTATGAAACAGGTACTTTTAATAGCAAGTGTAATAATCCTAGGTCAATGTACCAATAAATTAAATACTAATTCACCTACAGGTTTGGAAGATTGTGTTTGCATAAAAATTTTTCAACCTGTTTGTGGCGAAGATGGTGTAGAATATAGCAATAGCTGTATGGCCGAATGTGCAGGAGTAAATTATGTAGAAGGAGCTTGTCCCATTATGGCTAAAGGTAAAATTTTAGACCTAGGAGATCCTGCAATTGATGGTTGTGGTTGGGTTATTTCGATTGATATAGATGGGGTAGCGGTTAATTTTCGAGCAGACAGTTTACCGACTGCTTTTCAAAAGGATGGCTTGGTGGTGTCTATTTCGTATCGAGAAACATTGGAGTTATCGCCTTGTGGTCGGGGAGGACAAATAATTATTATAGAGCTTATTAGTATTGAGGAAGGGTAATGTG
>CALJIY010000141.1 GCA_937973945.1 uncultured Saprospiraceae bacterium
AGGGCTTCATCCGATTGAATATAACTACCGCCTAAATCTATATCCCAGCCTGCATTCACCACCCAACGGTCTTTTATTCTAGATCTTTGTCTCAAGTGCACTTCATGTCCAGTACCTAAGGTGTTGATATTATCAATAAAAGAAGATTCATATACATTATAGGCCACATCAAAGTCCTCTAAACTCAAAAATTCACTGGATACGGCCGAAGAGATGAACTCTGTTAAATACATCGACAATTGATTGGATAAGAATTCGCTTATGGTATTGATACCGGTTAACAATTCTCTTCCTTGTAGTCCTCCTTGGTCGGAAGGTAAAAATCCGCCGATTACAATTAAACCGAAAACCTGTCGATTTAATTCGTTTTGATCCAGTCGGATTGCTCTTACTTTACTATCCGTATAGTTTTTCAATTCTCCAGTCAAGTTTGGAAAGGAAATATCAAAAGCAATCTCAGGTTTCAGTAATTGTTCGGTTAGATTCATGGAAACCACTACATCTGTAGATTGCTTAGCCTCTGCATTTTCCGTATTGAGGTATTCTAATATGAAGTTTTCTGGGGGTGCATGCAGCCCTGCATAATCTGCGTCAATATTAATCAAGGCATTATAAGGATCGCCGGTCCATTCTATGGTTCCTCCTCTTTTTACGGTAAATGGCTTATTGACCAAATTAAATAAGGTAAATAGGTATTCTCCTTGCTCTATTTCGTATTGACCATACATCGAAATATCGCCCTGACGGGTCATATCCATTTTGACTGCCCCGAAGCCGGTCCCTTTCATTACATCTCCTGCTTGCTCATCGAAGATTAATTGAAATTCTGCTAAGTCATTCATTTCCATCTCCATATGCAATTTAATGCCCTTAAACTTAGTAGCTTCTGACTTCGTTTCGATCGTATCCTGTTTGTTGACAAAACGGATAAAACTAGTTTCCTCTATGGAATTTCCAGAACTGAAAGGAAAGAATATTTTAGTACCTCTAGTCGTTTCCGCTTTAATGTCAATATTCGTTTGATCAAAATCTCCTGAAAAGTAAATATCTCCTTTGGCCATCGTCGTGCCATAATAGATGTCATTATCGCCTTTCGTGGTATTAATCACTTGAAAATTTTCAGATCGCACCAAAACATTCAAGCCTAATTGCCCGAAGAAGTCGTGTGTTATACCTCCTGTTAGAAAGGCTTTATTTCCAAATTGATCCGTAATATAGCCATCACTAACATCGAATAGATATTCGTCTGTCATTCTGACTTTTTGATTATCAATGTTATACCTAGTTTTGGTATAATCTAAGGTAGTTGCTCCTTCAAAAATGGTGATCTCCCCATCCATTTTGGGCTTTGGCAAAACCCCATCAAAGCTCAGTTTTGCCGTAAACTCCCCCACGGTATTAGAGATGCCACTCGTCACGAAATATTCCGCAATATCCAATGGAAATCTGTTTAAGGTAAAACCGACATCTAAGTAATTTGCTTGGCTTTTAAGTCCAGTTCCCGCAGTCATATTAGGTGGATTATACGTCCCGCCACCTCTCAAAAATTGCTTACCGTTCAGGGTGTTCAACTTTATAGTCACGGGACTTTTGATATTGTCTGCCACCGCTTCCAATATCAATTGCCCAAATAAATCATCATTAATCAAGAAGCTATCTATTTGCGCATCGATTGCTATATCTTCTAACTTAAAGACATCCTTTACTCTGGTGTTAATCGTGTAGATACCATCGAATTGTAAATTCTTATAAGACCAAATCTCATTGATGTAACTCGTATTGAAACCTGTAACCCCCAAATCAATCCCTTTATCACCGACATTTTCGACAGAGACCCTTCTATCGCCTCTAGATAAAACGAAGTTGTTCGTCTTAACATAGTCTTTTCCAATTTGAATATTATTGTCTTCGGCTATGTCCCATTGATCGTTTAAAATAATTAGATCCGTCGGTAAAAAACTAATACTAAATAAATCACCAACTAGCGATACATTGCCGCTCAAGTTTAGTCGATCTGTGTCTGCATTTAGATCCTTGGTATTGATAGAAAAGTCAGCAGAATCATTTTCTATTAAACTCAATACAGAGAGCGGCGCCAGCCGAAACTGGTCATTTATATTCGTGCCGTTGACCCTAAAATTAATTCCCGTCTGTTTTTCCATACCCCTAGAATCTAAGGTAATTCCATCCAAGGCTATATTATCGTATTTAAAAGTTGGCAGGTCTAAATCAATCAAAAAACTATCTTGCGCATAATCAAATCCTGCTACTAAATTCAAATTAGTAATGGTGTCTAATTTAGGATCTAGTAGATTGGTAAAGTTTTTAGAGTTGATGATATTGAGTTCAAGGACGAATCGGTTATCCACGAATGAGGGATCTCCTTTGCTGTGAATATTAAAGCGATTGGCTACGCCTTCATAATTCTTTTCTACAAATTGTAAGATGGCTTCGCCAACCTTACTCGTTTCAAAGTCGCCTACTACTTTTGCGGTAAACATCTCGGAGTTAAAGCGCCATACTTTGTCTCTATCTTGATTGACGGCAGATCTTATTTTCAACGAATCTATCAAATAGGTATCTGCTTGGTTGTGGTCTATATGGACATCATAGAATGTCGCAAAGCCCTGTAAGTCATCTATATTGCTTCCACGTAGTTTTAGATCAATATCTCCAGAAAAATTAAAATCTTGTGGGCTCAGTTTTAATGCCTTTAAGTCTAGTTCATTTACTTTCGCTTTAAATTTAAACTCTGGCAACGCTTGCTCAAAGGAGATAGCTCCATCAAATACAAAATCTATATTCTCATCTTGAATGGCAAAATCTCCTGCAAAACTGTTTTGATCTAATGCCCCTTTCATCGTCAGGTGCTCATAGAGATAGCCTTTATACCAAAAGCGATCAATGGAAGCATTTAGTTCTGCATTGGCTGTTTGTAAGACCAGCCCCACCCCATTTTTAACTTCAGCAGATAAGGTAACATTACCGAGATCCGGATTTCCTGTCCATTCCTTTAAATTAAAGTCTATCAGTTCTAAGGAACCATGATACGTTGCGGCATCCCAGCTATCATTGATATCGAATCCCAAGTTTAGATCTGCTGCCCCCATATCTGAGTTAAGCACCCCATCGATAGCAAAGTTGCCGAATACCCCAGTGACCGTACCTACATAATCTAGATTTCCTAACTTTTCAAAGTTCGGTGGAAAGCTTAAATTGGGGATCATTTGCGTTAGGGTTTCCAAACTAGTTTTCAAGCGATTGACTTTCATCATAATGACCGTCTCTTTGCTATCCATCAAATCATGCAAATCAAACTTTCCATCAAAAACTAATAATTCCCCTAGTTTTAGTTTTATACCTCGACCATCTAAAGAGGTCACCTTCCCTTTGATTAATCCATCTAAATATAATACTTCGTTTTTATTGGTGGCAAAGAAGGCATCGTTTTTAAGTTTAGGTGCAAAATGCATAATATCCCGCAAGGCTACATGGGCATTGTTGAAATAGGCATGCATGTTGACTTTGTTCTTAAAATCTTTAAAGTCGGGATATTCCTCAAATTCGAATATTAGAGAATCTCTTAAATGCGTATACGGCGTAATTAAATCCATTCCTCGAAGCTCCACTCGCTTTGGCGCCACCAAACTTTTATTAGCCGTTAAATTATTCAACACAAAACCACTACTCTCTTTCAAAGAAAATTGTTTGGAGGCTGCTTGGAACACCCAATCTTCCATCTCAAAATCTTCTAAATGGATTTGAATATCCGCTACCTTTAGATGCGCAAAATCTATCTCATTATCAGGAGAGGTTTTGACGGGAGATTTTCGATAATTATGATGCTCAAAATAACCATCTATTAATTGCAGGTCTGTAGAAAATACTTGCCAATTTGTTTTAAGACTATCTGGTACAGGAGGGGTCTCTTCTTTTGGTGCTTCTACTTCTCTATTTTGTAGGCTGTCTGGTAAGGGCGATTTTGGAAAATTGATGAGGGTAACATACGGAGCCGTTAATAGGGTTTTTCTTACACTAATCTTTTTTCCTGCAATATCTAGCGAATCGATAAATATATCTCCTTGCTTTAATAATACTTTTATCTCTTCGCCACCCACACTATCATCTTTTACAAAAACGGCATTTCTGAGGTAGACCGCGTCTACATCTAAAAAGAAAGGCGTGGCGTCTTTCTTTTTCTCTGTCTTTTGCTGCTTATTCGGATTACTTAATTTATTGAGTAGTTGTTTAAATTGATCGTCTTTTTCTCCTGGATAACGAGACATTCGAAATTGTGGATCTTCCAAAGTGATGTCCGTAATTTGGACATCTTTGTTAATTATTTTCCAAAGACTGGTATTTAAATTGGCCTTTAATGCCCTACTATACATTAAGGTGTCTCCATGGAAATCTTCCACATAAAAGCCTTCTAAGACCATTTGATCGAAAAAATCAATGTCTATTTGCTCTACTTCGACTGCTGTTTGTAATTCTTTAGATAGGTAGGTGGTTGTTTTGTTAATCAACCAGTTTTGAACGGGTTTGGTTTGAATCAGGATGGTCGCCAATAAAAATAACAGTAACAATAGGACAAGGAATAGCCCTAAACCTTTCAACATTCTGAGGATGATCGATTTTTGTGCTGGAGGTACCGTATTATTTGATGGCGGTTGATTCACTAATTCATTGTTGTTTCTTATTCTCTAGACTAAATAATAACGCAATTAGATATTTGTTCTTTTTTCATTGAAAAAAAAGAACCAAAAATTCTAGTCCAAAAAAACTCCCTCCGGTCAAACAGTTTTTGGACGAGCTATCCCGCCTAGACGTTGACCATGAGATGTTGAAAGCATTACTTTCAAATTCACTAATTTATTCTGTTCATAATATATTAGCGAAATAGTAGGCTTGATGGTTAAATCACCAAGCCTACTATACCATCTTTTTTAAGAATTATACCTATTGCCGTGGCGATCTATCTTTTAGACTTTATAAAAGCGCAAAAGTAATAGTAATTGTTTAATCTGGATCAAAGTTTAACGGGATTTTAATTTATTTGTGACTGAATTTGGTTAATTTCATCGCTTATGCTTAATTGCAACAATATATATATCAAATAACATTAAATTATGAAGAATCACAATCTCTTTTTACTCTTACTTTTAGTCTCTCTTTTTACCTCCTGCGCGACGGCGCAGCCGATGGTCAAAGAGATGAGTTTCCAACCAGATGCAGACATTAAAACCACCATTGATAAAATGGCGGATCAAATAGAATCGGAAGTTATCCAATGGCGTCGCCATATTCATGAAAACCCGGAATTATCTAATAGAGAATTCAAGACGGCTGAAATGGTCGCTAAGCACTTACGAGACTTGGGCATTGAGGTACAGACGGGTGTTGGTAAAACAGGAGTTAAAGGAATTCTTAAAGGCGGCAAGCCTGGGCCTGTAGTTGCCCTACGAGCAGATATGGATGCCTTACCTGTGACGGAGCGCGTGGATTTGCCCTTTGCTTCCAAAGTAATATCAACTTATAATGGTGTAGAGACCGGGGTGATGCATGCCTGTGGACATGACAGCCATGTAGCGATGCTTATGGGCGCAGCTAAGATTTTATCTGCGGTCAAAAGTGAATTAGCAGGCACGGTCGTCTTCATTTTCCAACCTGCGGAAGAAGGAGCTCCTCCCGGAGAAGAAGGAGGTGCCAAATTAATGGTGGAGGAAGGCGTCTTAGAAAACCCTAAGGTAGAGGTAGCTTTTGGCTTACATATTAGTTCCAAGGTGGAAGTGAACAATATCACCTATAAGCCAGGTGGAGCGATGGCAGCCGCAGATCGTTTTGTTATAACGGTAAAAGGTAAACAAACGCATGGATCTCAGCCTTGGAGCGGTATTGATCCGATCTCTGTTTCGGCCCAAATTATTCAAGGATTGAATAACATTGTTAGTCGACAAATGAATCTTACCAAAGAAGCTGCCGTCATTAGTGTTGGCATGATTAAAGGGGGTGTTAGAAATAATATTATTCCAGAATCTTGTCAGATGATCGGAACGATCAGAACTTTAGATTTTGACATGCAGGATAAAATACATGAAAGAATTAGATTAACTGCCACGAAAATTGCAGAAGCATCTGGTGCAGAGGCTATTGTAGAACTAACTAAGGGACCACCTATCACCTTCAACAACTTGGATTTAACAAAGCAAATGATTCCTACTCTTTTTTCTACAGCAGGGGAAGATCATGTTAGAATCGTTCCTGCGACTACTGGTGCAGAGGATTTTTCGGAATATGCGAATAAAGTACCGAGTCTATTTCTTTTCTTAGGGGGAATGCCTGCTGGACAAAGTGTCTTAGATGCAGCACCTCACCATACGCCTGATTTCTTTATTGATGAAAGTGGTATGAAATTAGGAGTAAGAACCTTATGCAATCTTACTGTTGATTACATGGGTGCTAAGTGAGTTGATTAGTTATGCGATTCGCCAATTGAATATTATAACCCACCCCAACCCTCCCTTAAGAAGGGAGGGAGTCGTCTCCGAAACGAAATTTCGATACGAAGACGACTCCCCCTCTTTGTAAGAGGGGGTTGGGGGGAGTTCAACTGGCGATCGGAATAGTTAATTGGTTGAATTACGATAGCAGTGTAATTCAACCAATTAACTTTTTAACCAACTCAACGATCTTGAAAAAAGCACTTTGGATTCCCGCACTCCTCCTCTTCTTTTTCATTGGCGACCGCATTGGTGGTTATATCTTAAAACAGCTCGTTGCCAATAGTGAGTTTCGATATTCTAGACTCTATACCGGTCAAGCAAAATCAGATATTGTCTTGCTTGGCAATTCTCGGGGACTTATTTTTTACCAACCATTTATTGAAGAAATTACAGGAAAAAAAACCTTGAATTTGAGCTACAATTCTTTGCCTATTGATATGGGACAAGTATTGGTAGAGGATTATATAGAACGATATGGCGCTCCTGAAAAATTAATCATAGATGTCACGATGTGTGATCGGACCAATACTCAATTAATTACGGGTTTTAGTCCCTATGCTTCCTATTCTCATTCTCTGAATCAATTGATCAAGTCGGTTTCGAAAAATTCATGGGTAGCAGGACAGTTAAGCCATTTGTATCGATTTAATGGCGAAGTTTTTCAACGAACCATGAATTATTTAGGGAAGTCGGATAAGGATTGGTTGATTGATCGAGTGATTAGCGATCATATGCAAGAAAATGCGACTTTGGAGTCTGTAGTAGAGCTAAAAACGACGCCCGAACTACTTTCTTCTTTACAACAATTAATAGCCGTTGCCGAACGGAAGGGAACAGAGGTAGAGTTACTCGTTAATCCCTACTATCCGCCTTATGCAGAGAGAATGACCACTTTAGCTCCATTTATTCAACAAATTGAAGCTGCTACCAATAAAAAAGTTAAAAATTACGCTTTAGCCCTTCAACTGACGGAAGGTTTTGGAGATTACCAGCATTTGAATAAGAAAGGAAGTAAGCAATATTTAGCGCAATTGGCGGAGGATGGAGTCTTTTCTAGATCAGAGTAGAGATATAATTAGAAGTCAGAGGTCAGAACGCTACGCTGTCAGATCGACTACGTCTGTCAGATACATGCAGCGTCAACGTCATAAATCTGACCTCTCACATCTGACAGCATTGCGATCTGACCTCTTTTCTACCCCACTGCCCTAGTGAATATAATATACAACAGGACCAGCAGCACGCCAGTTATTATAAAAACAGTCGTCCAGAACTTCTTTCCTTCTGCTTTATTTCTTGCCTGTGCCTTCTTTTTACGTTTAGATTGTGCCATAATTTAATTCTGATTATTCTGAAATATAGAATATATAGTGTTTGGTATTCTACGTAGCAATATAATAATGTTTTCCATAATTCTTGAAAAATCCAATTAGTTTATCTGAAAAAGATAATTTTTGATAAGTTCAGGTTCAAGTATGCTATATTTATAGTGTTATTCTGACAAGTTCAAAGAAATTATCAGGGCGAACGAAAAGTCGTTTTTATCATATGTATTGGTGGAAGAAAGTTACAAACTTTCAAAATATTAGGTTGAAGTTACAAACTTCAACCATCGACCCAAGCATTTTTCAATGAATGCTATATTGTGATGTTGACTTTTTGTTCGCCCTAAAGAAATTATCAAAAACGATGACGATGCGACACCTCCTACTCTCTTTAGTATGCCTTTTTTGTACAATCCAACTAGTGAGCCAGACTACTACGCCCCCTAAAAGAGAATTTCGAGCTGCTTGGGTAGCCACGGTATTGAATATTGATTTTCCAGCAAAAGGACATTGGAATAGTCAACGTCAACAGGAAGAATGGATTCGATTATTAGGAGAATATCAGGCATTAGGTTTTAATGCGGTTATCTTTCAAATACGCCCTGCTGCGGATGCCTTTTACCCTTCTAGCCTAGAGCCTTGGTCGGAATACTTGACGGGGAAGCAAGGGAAGCGGCCAGAACCTTACTATGATCCTTTGGCCTTTATGATTAAAGCTTGTCATGAGCGTGGGATAGAGTTTCATGCTTGGCTCAACCCATATCGGGCCACGATGGATCTGAATCTGGATAAATTAAGCCGACAACATCCCTTAAAGACGCATCCTGAACGATTTTTCCAATATGGGACTCGGTATTATTTTGATCCTGCGCAACAGGTGGTCCGTGATCATATTACCAATGTGATCGCAGAGGTGGTTGAAAAATATGATATAGATGGTATTCATTTTGACGATTATTTTTATCCATATAAGATCAAAGATGTTCCTTTGCCTGATGAAAGTGCTTTTGTAAAAAATAGAGGGAAATTTATTCATATCGAAGATTGGAGGCGAAATAATGTGGATTTATTAATCGAACAAGTTTCTAAGAAAATTAAAAGTATCAAGCCTTATGTTCAATTTGGGATCAGCCCTTTTGGGGTTTGGCGAAATAAATCAGTAGATCCAATTAGAGGGAGCGATACGCGAGCTGGCGTCACCTGTTATGATGATTTATATGCGGATGTGCTCAAATGGCTGAGTAGTGGGTGGATTGACTATGTGGCGCCGCAAATATATTGGCATATTGGTTTTGAAGCTGCCGACTATGAGATTTTAGCGAAGTGGTGGAATGATAATACATTTGGCAGAAATTTATACATTGGTCATGCTGCCTATAAGGTCAATACGGATAAATACGATGGTTGGCTGCGGCCGGATGAATTAGCGAATCAAGTGGCCATGAATAGATCCTTGGAAAATATTAAAGGGAGTATTTATTTTAGTACTAAATCCTTACGAAATAATGAATTAAATATTCTTGCCTCTTTGACGGAGACTTTTAATACTCCTGCCTTAATTCCAACCTCTCCCTTAGAAGAGATAAAAACGCAGAAAGGGCCTAAGTTAAAACGAGTTAAAAAGAAAGATAAAGGCTTGCGTATAAAATGGAAAGCTAAGGGAAAAACGCCTTACTACTATGTCATCTATCGCTTTTATGGGAATCAAATTGGCGATTTAAACAATCCCAAAAGTATTTGGAAAATCACGCCTTTTTATCCTAGTAAAAAGATGACGATTTATGATGATGCTTATCGGAAAGGGCAGCCTTATACGTATGTCGTGACGGCGGTTGATCGAGGACATATTGAGGGGGTTGGGAATAGTCGGACGGTGATTGTTAAGTGAATGAATAAATTACAAAATACAAATCCCAAAATACAAAGTGATCAATACGTTGATTACAACAGAGTCCGCTAAAAACTAATGCTACTCATTTTTAATCTGTCTAAAATCAGTTGTTGAACATAATCCGTTGTTAAAAAAAATACTTAACAACGGATTAGTTTTAACAACGGATTATTACTGCTTTTATGAAATATATTTTCACAACTTACCTATTATTATTCCTATTAAATATTGGTCTAGCTTCTTCAAGACCTGTTATTTACTTGATTCCTGGACAAGGGGCTGATTATCGTATATTTAATAACTTACAGATCAACGAAGCTTTTACGATTCGATATATTGAATTTGAGTTGCCTGCTAGAGGAATGAAATTGAAGGATTACGCCACACAGCTTTCCAAGCAAATAGATACCACCAAAGCATTTGTCATCGTAGGCGTTTCTCTAGGCGGTATGATCGCAACGGAGATGGCAGACTTTTTAGAACCCGAACAAGTCATCATCATCTCTAGTGCCAAGAGTAGGTTTGAACTTCCCAAAAAATACACCTTCCAAAAATATATTCCGCTATATAAATTATTCCCTGGTATTCTTTATAAAATAGGTGCGCAAGTCTTACAACCAATTTTTGAACATGATAGGCAGCTTGAAAAGGAAACGTTCAAAGCCATGCTAAAAGCAAAAGACCCTAAGTTCTTAAAAAGAACAGCTAATATGATTGTTAACTGGGAAAGAACGGCATATAATAAAGACCTGATTATTCATATTCACGGAGATAGGGATAACACGCTTCCTTTAAAAAGAATCTTATCTGAACCTCAAATACTTATTGCAGATGGTTCTCATTTACTAACTCTTACAAGAGGCAAAGAAGTTAGTTTTCAAATCAATAAAATTATAGAAGGCTTAGTAATAAGACTTGTTCCCAAATAATTATACTAATCCTACAAATCCATATCATCCTAAAATCCTAATAATGAATCTCGCCTCTTTTAAAAAAATACCCTTGATGGGTATACTTCGTGGATATTCCATGGCGGATACTTTACAAATAGTACATTGCTATCAAAAAGCAGGCTTGACTACTATTGAAATAACTATGAATACAGATGCTGCGCCCTCTATCATAAAGGCTTGTACTAATCAGTATAAGGACCAATTGAATATTGGCGCAGGGACGGTTCGAACGGTAGCGGAAGCGGAAAAAGCGATTGCTGCTGGTGCGCAGTTTGTCGTTTCTCCAATAACAGATGCTCCGATTATTCAATATTGTACAGATAGAAAGATACCTGTGTTCCCTGGTGCTTTTACCCCAACCGAGGTTTTTACGGCTTGGCAATTAGGTGCTACGATGGTGAAAGTATTTCCTGCTCAGTTTCTAGGGCCTACTTATATTAAAGAATTATTGGCCCCATTGGATCAATTAGCTTTGATGCCTACTGGTGGGGTCAATCAAGAAAATATTGGGGCGTATATCAAAGCGGGTGCCAAAGCTTTTGGTGTAGGAAGTATGCTATTTGATAAGACCTTGATTCAACAAAAGGATTGGGTGGGCTTGACGCAAAAAATGCAGGCTGCTCGGATGTTTGTGGAACAAATTAGAAAATGACTAGTCCAAATCTCAAGCTTCAAATTCCAAGATACAAGGCTATCCATACTTTGACCACTAAGCCTATTAGCTCAAATTGACCAACACGTGTTAGGTGTCATACCTCTTTTGTCTGAATCAGAATTTGCAGAATTCCGAGCGTAAGCAGCATTCGAATTCAAAAAAAATTCTAATCCTGTAAATTCTGATTCAGACAATTGATTAGCGTCGCCGCTGTGGTACCTTAGTCGTTGCAAATAAACGTTTAACACTATACTTACCACTTCCATTCGCCCATGCGATTAAAAGACCACCAAGTATGGCTAGATTTTTTGTAAATAAAATCGCTTGTATTCGTTGCTCCTCGGGCGGATAATTCCAATAGTCATGAACGATAAAGGTAACTGGTATCCAGTAGACGGTCAATAAGAATGCGCCCAAGCCAGAGCGATAGCCTAGAAGTACCAATGCACCACCTACCACTAGTAAAAAAATAGCTCCGTATAAGAGTACATTTTGATGCGCATCTATACCAAAGGCTGTCATGGCTGCTTTGGTGTCTTTAAAATAAAATATAGAATCGTAGGCTTCATATAAGAATATGAAGGAGAGCAATATTCTTCCTAATAAATCTATGATGTCTTTCATGTTTTTTAATTGACCGCAAAGCTAATTAAAAAACTTGTATGGAGGTAATAAGTATGAGGTATGAAGTATAAGGTATGAGGTAATGGGGCGTTGACGCTTACTATTTACAATTTAGGGTTCTTGCTTTATTTCCTATTTTTTATACAATCGCCAAAATCCAATAGGCGCTACCCTACCCGCAAAAGAGAAGGGGTAGTTTATTGCTAAACTACCCCTTCTAAAGGTTAATATAGGTATTAGAACACCTATTTGATTATAGTGTGCTTGGCGACTAAGCCGCCAAGCTTCTTTCTTATCTTACAATCTGTACGTACCCACTCATTGGGTCAGACTTATCGCCAAGATCTAGTACATAGAAGTAAGTACCGTCTGGAAGATTTTCCAATTCGAAAGTTCCTCTCCAAGGATCTGCATTGGTATATCCTTTCTTATGGTACACTTCATTACCCCATCTGTTAAAGATCGTTAACTCGTTGTCTGGGTAGCTTTCAATACCTAGTATTTTGAATTCATCATTGACGCCATCGTTGTTAGGAGAGAAACCACTGAAGATGGTTAAATCTTCGCAAGCAATTGTTATTGCTACGGTAGCGGTATCTGCACCGAACTCATTTTCAATGAAGTAAGTAAACGTATCTGCTTCTACACTACAGTAATCTGTATTAGGTATGAAGCTAATCGTTCCGTCAGGATTGATGAATACGGTTGCATTTTCTGGCATTTCCAGTATTCCAAAGTCTACTAATTCTCCGTTGAGTGTATCGTTTGATACGATATCTAAAATCAAGGTTTCATTAGTAACCGTCATCGTATCGTCGTTCACAGCCATTGGCAGTAAATCTAATTCATCTTCTACGACTCTGAATGTTACAATCGTTGTATCACAAACATTGTTTGCATCACAAGCAACTATACATAAAGTATCATTACCTACCGATACTGTTTCAATATCCATACATGCTGTAATTCGATTCAAGTCAATATTAATGTGCTCTGGTTCGTCGCAAATATTCTCGAAGGAAACAATGTTCGCTCCAAGTTCTTCTAAATCAAAGCAGTACGTTGTATCCTGTCCTAGTAAGATGCTCATTAATACCGTATCAGCCATTGGTTGGCGAACGTTAATATTGAAGACTGTTGTATCACATACGCCATCTTCATCACACATGACAATACAAGCGAAGTCGGTTCCTACTTGAAGCGTTGAGATATCGAAACATGGTTCGTCTCCTAACATGATTACTTCAGCAGCTGTACCACTTGCCTCGCTACAGATGTTTGTTACAGAAGCTAATGTACCTGGTAATACTTCTGGTTCTAAACAAACCGTCTCTGTCATACCCAATACAATATCAAAATCAACCGTATCAAGCGATGCTAATGGTATCACTTCAATCACAATGTTCGTCGTATCACAAGTGCCTTCCGCATCGCAAAGCTCAATACATAATGCATCTACGCCTAATGCGACTCCTTCGTAAGTAACACAGTTGTTTTCTTCGTCTATCGTGTAGTTGATCATGCCTGTTGCCTTCTCTTCACAGATGTTTCGAATACTTTCAACTTCTACATCCAATTGTCCCATGTTCAAGCAAATCGTATGTGTCTGTCCTACTAGTATGGTTGTATCAATATCTGCTGCTATATCTGCTACAGAACAATCAATCAAGAAATTGTATTCGTAATCACATCCGATAGTCATATCTGTTACAACAACTTGGTTGTCTCCCGTAGGGAGTGTAATAGATACTTTATCTGAAGTAAGCACTAATCCTCTTCCTACATCTCCAACTTCTCCAGTCTGTGTTTGAGTGATTATTAAGTTACCATAGATCACTCCTTGTCTACCTCCCACTGCAGCAAATAAGCTATTCTCAAATACCCAGTTTCCAGTTCGATCTAAATCATTTAATTCAGATAGTAACTCCGGTACTGAATCAAATGCGCCAGTTACCTCCACACTATCAATGCTCCAGACGAATGTATAAGGACCTTCATTTCCACCACCTGGTACTGGGAACATACTGAAAGAGAATGTTGTATCAGGAACACACAAGTCTGGCGTTATTAATTCATCATTGACCATAACTGTAAAGCTATCTAACTGCTCTGGATTGATTTCCAAACAGATTGTTGTTGCTTCACACTCCTCTGAAAGGATTGTTAATGGTCCGTTATAAACGCCAGGACATTCTTTACAAGTAATCACGGCTCTCAGTGTATCAGAACAAGCTGCCACAGGATCTCTTACAACCACTTCATGGGTACCAATTGGAATTCTAATACTAGTTCCATTCGGTGTTAAGTTCGTATTCACTTCTAGTACCGCTTGCGCTCCTGTATTTATCTGCGTGATATTCAACGGACCGTAAGTTGGACCAGAGAACCCACAAGTAATCGTCAATAAAGTTCTATCAATCGTCCATTGTCCAACGGCATCCCAAACATTCATAGAATCAACTAAATCATCTATTGTATTGAAATCACCGGTGAAAGTATCATCACCAACGCTCCAATCCTCTACTCTATATGGTCCTTCCTCTCCTCTATCAGGAACTGGGAAGTACGTGTAGCTATAAGCTGAATCATTCATACATCCTCTGAACTCTCCAGTATATGGCATACCATCTAAGAAGAATTCGTAGTTATTCATTTGATTCAACGGTAATTCCAAACAGTATGGGAATCCTTCTTCACAGTCTTCTGTAATTTCATTGATTGAATCATCCACTAGGATACCTTGACATTCATCTGCTACTGTGATATTAACATAAGTCGTATCACAAACATTATTTTCATCGCATAAGATCATACAGAAGTTATCCGTATCTCCAATCTGTAAACTTTCGCCAGGTATATACCTTGCACAAGTACTAGTTCCTAATACGCTTACCTCTCCATTAGTTGGCATATTGCATATGCTCAATGTCAGGTTCGTACTAGCTAACTGGTCAGATGGTAAACAAATCTCTGTAGCAATTCCTTCTGCAATCGTTACTTCTAAATTATCCGTGGTTGGTTGTATCGTTGCTACCACTCTAGTATCAATACATTCATTCGTTATCGCATCACAAATTCTGATTCCGATGGTATCAATTCCCCCTAAAGAATTTGATTGGTAACGGATACAGCCTGAAGTCGCATTGATCTGATAACTTCCCAGTTCAGTTGTTCCTTCTAAGCTACCATTCAATCCTTCAGCCGTTAAGTTTTCTCCGAATGACTCTGGCACGATTGGACAATACTCTTCCGTAACATCCAGTGGTATTGATACATTTTGTAATAGAAGATTACCTTCGATTGCACTTGTATCTTCAATCACCATCGTTCCATCTATATTGGCTAAGTAAGTCACTCTTTGACATGTAGACTTTGCAAAATCACATATCGTAACTATTACGGTATCAACCGATATAGGACCATCATAAGCAGTATAGGTTAAACAACCAGTTTGCGAGTCTACTACTGCAATTCCTTTGGTGTTTTCTCTGAAATAATTAGGACTTCCAAGGAATGTAATAATTAAATCTGTTCCAAAAGTATCAGGAATAGTACCACAAGCTTCAAAAGAATTAAATGGATCTATATTAAATTCAATCTCTTCATCAAGGAAAAGGATCGTTACTGAAGTATCAACACCCATTGAATCTAAGTTTGGATTGATACAATCATCTTCAATCGTAATCTCTGCTACCGCTGTACATTCTTGACCGTCTGTTACAGTCACACTAAATGTTCCAATCGGAATATCCACTCGATCTTCTACATTTTGAGCATCAGACCATGCGTATTGATAATTACCACTTCCGCCACTTGCTGTTATTTCAATCGTACCACCCGCTGCATCACAAGCTTTATCTGTTTTAGAAACATCTATCGCAATTGATGTTGGACTCACTACTGCAAAACATCTTTGTCCTGCTATACAACCATTGGCATCTGTTACCAGTAGACAGTAGTCTCCTGGATTCAAACTTCCATTTTCATATACTTGACCTCCTAGGTCTGTAATAGTTTCCGTAGCTGGAGCTGCAAAATCAGCACCCATTGTTATTACTGCATCGATTCTTCCATCAGATACACCTGCACACGATGTGAAGATCGAGTCTATCATTTCTATAGTGACCTCTACTGAGTTGTCTGCTAAAGCAAAGACTATTGTTTCTTCGCAACCCGTACCATTGTCAACAATGGTTACTTCGTACATACCAGCCTCTAAATCCTGTCGCGTATCGCTTTCTCCCCAAGAGTAGCTAAATGGTCCAACTGAATTAGTAACGATGATCGTTGCGGAACCATTTTCCTGACCACATGTTGGATTTTCATTTACAACTACATCTGCTTCAAAGCCACTTCTTGAGCCTACTGAAACTTCTTTGACATGCGGGCAGTCTGGGTTGTTCGTATCTGTAATAGTCACTACATAATCCGCTGCTGGTAATCCTCTTCTTACTGTTTCTACTAAACCTCCTTCCCATGTGAATGTGAAGTTGGCAGGTGCTGCACTGAAATCAATTGATCCATCTGCTGCTAAGCAAGTTGCCACTTCTACTACTGGTTCCATATCAAATACTGGATCAGCATCTCCTATGACTACCGTCGTAGATGTATTACAAGTACTAAATCCAACTCTGCTCACAAATACTTCATATCCTCCTACTGGTAATCCAGTTCTTACATTACCCGCTGCATTTGGTGTTCCTACATTTGGCACCCAAGTATAAACAAAGTTCTCAGCGCTTTCTTGTAATTCCACCGTAGCGGAACCGCCATCTTCGTTACATCCAGATGCAATTTGAACAACATTTACAATTACTGGTGTTACACAGTTCGTCGTGTCAATTGGATCTGTTGGATCTGTTGGATCTGTTGGATCTGTTGGATCTGTTGGATCTGTCGGATCTGTTGGATCTGTCGGATCTGTTGGATCTGTTGGATCTGTTGGATCTGTTGGATCTGTCGGATCTGTCGGATCTGTCGGATCTGTTGGATCTGTCGGATCTGTCGGATCAACTGGATCACATGTATCTTCTAAAGTAAAGCTAACTATATCAGAACATCCTGTTCCTCTATCTGTAACTAATACTTCAAAAGTACCTGCCGCAAAATCACCTCTAGTATCAGTCGCACCCCATGAGTATGCATATGGTCCAACACCGCCTGTGACAGCTATTGTTACTGACCCATCCGCTGTCTCACAAGTTGGCTGGTTATTAATTACTATATCTGAAGTAAAGCCACTCATTTCTGGAATCGTAACCGTTAATTCCATTGCTGGACAGTCTGGCTGATTCGCATCTGTTACCGTTACAACGTAATCATTAGCTGCAAGATCACTCCTAGAAGAAGTTGCTGTATTATCAAACCAAGTGAATGTTAAATTAGCTGGTGCACTTGCAAAACTAATTGTTCCATCTGCTGCCAAGCATGTTGCTGGTGCGATCACTGGCTCTCCTACTATTAAAACACAAGGATCAACTGGATCTGTCGGATCAACTGGATCTGTTGGATCAACTGGATCTGTCGGATCAACTGGATCTGTCGGATCAACTGGATCTGTTGGATCAACTGGATCTGTCGGATCAACTGGATCTGTTGGATCAACTGGATCTGTTGGATCAACTGGATCTGTTGGATCAACTGGATCTGTTGGATCTCCATTCATAGTAACTGTAATACCAGCTACATCTGAGTCATCTTCATCTACTGTCCCGTCATCATTGATTTGATTATCCGTTCCAGTATTCACTTCTCCTCCTTTATCGTTATTCGCATCAGAATCTGGGTTAGAATCAGCATCAGGTGCCATTTCTCCAAGATCATCCTCTGCATTACTTATTTCTGCTATCGTAATTATTTCAACTCCATCGGCCACAGCTCCAACTGTAAATGTGATATTAATAGAGATACTTGCACCTGGTGCAATCGCATCTGTTATCACAAATACTGCATTGTCTCCATCTTGTGTCCATCTTGGATCATTCAAGATCAAGCCTTCCGGAATATAATCTGTAATCTCTACATTCTGCGCGACTACTGTACCTTGGTTATAAACAGTAATGGTAAATGTAATGTCCTCTCCAGGAGCAACATTTCCATCTTCGCCATCTGCAAGCTCCTTCACTAAGGCTAAGTCAAATAATTCTAACACAATCTCTACTGCATCAAAATCGTCTTCCGCTGCTGAATCATTATCTGTAATCGCATCTGGTGTAGAATCGATATCTTCTATTGTATTTCCGTCACTGTCTAAAGCTTCTGAAATTTCAACGCTATTAATAATTGCACCAAGTTTCGTTCCTTCTGTAACTGTGAAAGTAATATCAACTGTAGTACTTTCTCCTGCCGCAAGTGGTGTATCTAAAGTAATGGTAGCGATACCATCAACTAAACTCCATACTGCATCACTTAAAGTCAAGCCTTCTGGAATATAATCCACAAGTGTAATTGACGATACTGGAAGTGTTCCTTCGTTGATCACTTCTATAGTATAAGTTATTTCTTCACCTGCGTATACCCGCTCGTTTTGACCAGCGGCCACAGACATTGAAATAGCTACATCATAGAAATCCTTCACTGGGTTCGTTGGATCAACAGGATCAACTACAATTGGGTCCATTTGATCGACAACATTACAATCAATAATCACTGTCATCGTATCTCTAATCTGACACTTATCACTTGCTGTAGCCAATAAGATATATTGTCCAGCTTCTGCAGCCGTCACTTTCTCAATTAACGGATTAGGATCATTTGAGAAGAATCCATTTGGTCCAGTCCACAGATACTCTTCTGCTCCAGTAGCACTTAATACGACATCGTCTCCTTCACAAACCTCTTGATTTTCTCCCATTTCAATATAAGTACCTTCAAGTACTTCTACTTCTAGTTGATCAACCGAAGCACATCCCTCAACAGTAATTACTGTCGCTTCGAAGGTATACATGCCAGGCTCCATTGTGATACTTTCAGAGACTACAGGATTCTGAATATCAGAAGTAAATCCATTTGGTCCAGTCCATAAGTAAGTCACCCCACCACTGGCAAATAATTCTAATCGCTCCCCAGCACAAGTAGGACTATTACTTGATAAGAAGGCCGTAGGTGTTCGTTTTACTTGAACTTCAATTGTCAAGTTAGAAGAACAACCTTCATCATTTAATGCACTTACTTCATAAATTCCTGCATGACTTAATTCCACATTTGGAATTCTAATCTCCTGCGTAATTGCTTTAAAGTTGTTCGGGCCTGTCCATTCAAAAGAAGTGCCTTTATCAATAGATAAAACTAAGTCTCCTCCTAAACATGCTATTGGTTCCCCAATAATCTCCGCTTCTAATTCTGATCCTATTTCTACAACTGTTACTGTTTCTGCAATACAAGAACCGAAGGTAGCTTGTAAGATATACTCTCCTGCGCTCTTCGTAGAAATATCGCCTAACTCAGGATTTTGTTCTGAAGAAGTGAATCCATTTGGTCCAGTCCAAGCATAACTATCAGCTCCATCCGTTCCTATTAATAATAGCGCTTGATCTGCACAAACTGGGCTATTACTAGAAGCTGATAATTTAGGCGCATCTGTCACCGTGATCGTGGAAGTAACCGTTTCTGAACAACCAGTTGCCTTATTGGTAATAACTGCTGTTACTAAATATTTACCAAATGCATCTGCTGTAAATACCGTAACTGCACTATTAGTTGTTGAAAGCTGTCCTCCTTCTGATGTCCAACTATATTCATATTTGTCATCATTAGGCAATACAGAGATTTCCATATCTGCCCCTGCACAAATCGAGATTTCTTCTGGTTCGATTACTGGTGTAAATCCATCTATTACTGTAATGATCTGTCTTCCAGATATCGTGTTGCCACATTCATCTGTTGCCGTCCACTCTCTAGTAATAACTGATCCACATCCCTCTGCTCTCGACTGTTCATCAAATACTACTTGTATGTCTGCTGAACAATTATCTGTTGCTGTTATAATAGCAACCTCAGGTACTAATTCTCCTTTCTTACCATCAACAGTAAGATCAGAAGGTAGTGTACTTAATACTGGTGCTTCGTTATCTGTCACCTCAATTGTCTGCGTATGACTTACTTCATTGCCACATGCATCTGTTGCGGTCCATTCTCTTATTAATGTATAGCTATTCGGACAAGCTCCATCTGTTCTAGTCTCCTTCGCCACAACCTCGATATTATCACTACAATTATCTGTAGCAGTAATAGTAGGTGTAGTTGGAACAGCATCACAACTAGCAGCTGTATTTGCTGGCCTATCTGATAATACTGGTGCCTCTGTATCTGTTGTAGAGATTCTTTGTACACCTGTTACGGTGTTACCACAATTATCAGTCGCTGTCCATGTTCTTACGATCACTTGACCGCTACCACAATCGCCTGTACCTTCTTCTGTCGTTTCTGCCATTGTAACTTCTACCTCCGTATCACAATTATC
>CALJIY010000142.1 GCA_937973945.1 uncultured Saprospiraceae bacterium
GCTTTTGGGGAGGCGGACAGTTAGGGATGTTTTTTAAGGAATTAAAAAGTGTAATGGATCGTCGAGGTTTGTAACCTCGATGCTATAGGATAATCATACTGCATCGAGGTTACAAACCTCGACGATCTTAAATGTTCTTTACTCTCCATTTAAAAAGCCTCGATTTTTAATCAATGTAATAAAACCCTCTTTTTGTCCCTTACTTATAGGAATTGTATGTTCTCCAATCCGCACCATATTTCCTTCTATATGATCTATCTGATCAATATTCACTGCAAAAGAACGATGGATTCTTGGAAACTGTTCACTAGATAAAGTTTCCAGAATTTTACTCAAGGAGAGTAAGGTCACAATGTTCCCTTCCGTAGTATGAATTCTGATATACTTTTGTAAGGCTTCGATGTATAAAATATTATTTTTTTCAATTCTAGAAATTTTATTATTGGCCTTTACAAAAAAGGAACGATCTTCGGAATTTTCGGTTGGAAGAAGAGTAGGGGAGACTTCCACTTTATGCCCTACGGTTACTTTTGAAACGGCCTTAAAAAATCGTTCAAATTCAATAGGTTTCAATAAATAATCTGCTACACCTAATTCAAAACCTTCTAAGGCAAATTCTGAATAGGCAGTAGTTAAAATAGTTGCTGGTCGATTAGGTAATAAACGCAATAATTCTAAACCATTTAAATTAGACATTTCAATATCTAGAAACAGAATATCAATGGATTGATTCTGTAAAATCTGCATAGCGTCTATGGCATTGTCGCAATTGCCTACTACATTCAGATAAGGAATCTTTTGCGTATAGCGTTCTATTATTTCTCTGGCAATCGCCTCGTCATCTACAATTAGGCAGTTATATATTTTCATGGACTTGGTTGTTTAAACGAAATTTGTCTCTGCTCTCTATTAAAGTTGTATAGAAAGATCAAGATAATAAATATCTGCTTCCTGTTTGGTGGATAGCGAATAGCGATTTTGATAATTTAATTCCAGCTGTCTTTTAAAATTGGTCAAGCCAATTCCACCAGATTCTTTATTAGCGGTATTAGAAATAGTATTACTAATAGAAAATGTCAAATAATTCGTATCCTCTACCATACAACTAATTTTTATCCAAGCATCTTTTTGATGATGAATGCCACTATGTTTAAAACTGTTCTCTACAAAATTTAGTAATAAAATAGGAATGATTGATTGTTTGGATTGGATACCTTCTGTGTAAAAATCAACATTTTCAGAAGCTGGTTTTCCTAATAATTGTAAGCTAATAAAATCTTTAATTTGTTGAACTTCTTTTGTTAAAGGGATCGTTTTAGCTGCCCCGTCATATATCGTATATCTTAATAGTCCTGACAATTTTGCAACCATTGGCGCTGCATTGGGATGTTGTTGTTGGCTAAGCCCATATATGTTGTTCAAGGTATTGAAAAGAAAATGGGGACTTACCTGCGCTTTTAAAAACTGCAATTCTGTTGCTAATTTTTCTTGACTACTTTGTTCTTTTAAAGCTTTCTCTTTTTGCGATTCTTGGTAATAGTGGTAGAAGGTAGATAGCAGCAAAAACAAACCTGTATTTAATACAATCGAAAATATATTCCTGTTGGGAGTGCCTTCATACAATTGCGCTTCAATTCCCGTTGTTCTAATTAGAAAAATGTAAGTAATAGTCGTTAATATAATAGCGATCAAATAAAGAATAGTTTTCTTCTTTTTTAAGAGCAAAGGAATTAGAACCAAATAGTTAAAGTAGAAGATGATCAAGAAACTACATAATTCCATACTTGTCCATAAAATAGCCTCTCCTATATTCCCGTCAAAGAAATGATAATCAAATAGGAATAGAAATAGAAAGCTCCAGAGGAGATAGTGTTCTATATATTTTATGGTATAAATGGATTGCATAAGTGTTGATTGCTGGATATAAACTGACAAGATTAGCATTATTCAAGGTAATGGTTCACCACGGATTCACGGATTATAAAGGATTTAAACATACTCTAAATCCGTGAATCCGTGGTAAAAAAATCGTACGCCAGATTTCAAATAATCTAGTCCTCAAAACTAGCTAATTCTAGCAGTAATTCCACATCTATTCCCCGAATGGACCATTATTTTCCTCGAATGCACCATTCTAAGGCATCAAGAACAAATAAGGCAATTATTCCCAAATATAGACGATCTAGTCCTTATCTTAGTGGACTGGTGGAATAAAGTTTTTAGCAAGGCAAAATGCCATTTTCTTTGTGGTATTGTTCATCCAAAGGGTTTGCATCCATTAGAATAATTCTATAGGAGCAAACCGCTAAAAACTCGATTATGAAAAATATAGTAAAATTTATGCTTCCTTTATTAATGTTATTTTGTTTGATCACTTCTTGTGAAAAAGATACTTCAATAGAACAAGAAATGCCTACACTATCTACCGAAATTACAGAAGAGATGATACCTGCAACATCCAGAGCTACGACTTTAGACAATACCGTAATCGTTTTATCAGCGCCTTCCATCTACAATGATTATTACCAATCTGTTTTTCAAGACATCGTTGACTATCAGGTTAATTTTGTCAACTTAGCCAGTGGCAGCAATCATGTAATTATTTTAGTGGATGCAGACACTAAATCCTATTATGATGGACGAGTCCCCGCCTCTAATTTATTAGTTGCTACTATTGAAGATATATGGATTCGAGATTTTTCTCCAGTCATTCCATCCTTACAAGCCAAATTTAATTATTTACCTGATTATCAAACTAGAAGAACTGCTAATTTGATTGATAATAGTTTTGAGCGATGGTTTAAACAAAGTGGATTAAGCTATGGTAAGACAAGTAAACTTATTCTTGATGGTGGAAATGTAGTAGATAATGGTTCGGACAGAATAATCGTAACAGATCGATTTTTATATGACAATCCAGGTTATACAAAACTAGCTGCAGTAAAAGTTTTGAAGAAGTTAACAGGTGCAAGACAAGTAGCCATCATTCCTGAATTCCCAGGCGATGCCACAGGTCACTCAGATGGTATGTTGATGTTTTCGACTGCTAACAAAATCTTGTTGCATGAAATGCCTCGTAGATTGCAACGTAGAACGATTAAGGAACTAGAAACTGCTTTCCCAGGTATAGAAATAGTAGTGGTACCAGACTATTATAAGGATGAAGAATGGCAAGGATTCTCTTCTGCCTGTAATATATTCGTGAATTCCTTAGTAACCGACCAATACATTTATATGCCTACTTTTAATGCTGGTTATGATGCCGAGTATCTTCAATTAGTAAAAGCAAATACGGATAAAACGGTTATTCCTGTTCCTGCGGAGAACGTCTGTTTTATGGGTGGGAGTGTTAGATGTTTGAGCTGGCAAGTAAAAGGGGCAAATGCTAGACGATTGATTGAATTGACTAATTAGAGTATCAAATTTTTAAACCCCAAATTCCAAGCTCAACATCATGCAAGTTTGGAATTTGGGTTTTGAAATTTGAAATTTTACAATCTAAGCTTCCCAAATAACCGAATCCTCCGCATGATGCCAATCGCTCATTTGCTCCATATACTTTTCATTGATTGCACCCCGTCTTATTTTTAAGGTAGGGGTTAGCATTTTATTAGCATCTGACCAAGCCTCTTTAGCGACGACCATCGTAGAGATCTTTTCATGCGGCGCTAGGTGTTGATTGACCCGTTCTAATTCTGATTGTAAATTTGCCATAATAGCTTCTTTATCTGCCTTTTGTCCAATCTCCGATAAACAAACCAAACCAAGTGGCTGCGGAATTCCTAATCCAGCTACGCAAATTTGTTCAATATTGTCATTCCCACTAAAGTGAGCTTCTATCGTCGTTGGTACAACAAATTTTCCTTTAGTCGTTTTGAAGGCATCCTTGACTCGACCGATAATTTTGATATAGCCTTCATCATCCATTACTCCTTTATCACCAGTATGCAACCAACCATCTTGAATCGTTTTTGCAGTTAACTCAGGATCTTTATAATAGCCTTTCATCATCCAGTCCATTTTCATCAGAATCTCTCCTGTTTCAGGATGTATTTTCCCAGAGGTGCCAGGCAGTGGTTTACCAACAGTATTAGGTTTGTGTCCTCCTTTCGGCATAAGCGTAAAGCCACCAAAGTTTTCCGTCATGCCGTATACTTCTCTTAAGTCAATTCCTAGTTTTTGATACCATTGCTTAACCGATTCAGGCGTGATGGAGGCTCCTGTAAGATTACATTTAGCGTCTGCTAATCCTAAGGTTTTTTTGATTTGCATTTGCACCTGCTCTTTCGATGCTGGATTGTCTAACATGGCATCTAGTTTCTCCTGCGGCATTTGAGATAAAACTCCTAATTGGAATTTTGTCCATATTCTAGGCACGGCAAAGAAAAAGGTTGGACTAGTTTCTCGTAAGTTTTTACCAAATGTTTCTAAAGATTCTGCGAAAGAAATACTAGCACCATTTTGAAGTGCCCCTATTTCCACTGCTGCTCGTTCTGCAATATGATTCAAAGGCAAGAAGGAAAATAAGCGTCCTTCTCCTTTAGGTACATCAAAGGTGCCTAAATTATTATGCTTTATTTCATTTGCAATAATCAAGGCAGCATTTTTATGCGTATGCATGACTCCTTTTGGACTACCTGTCGTACCAGAAGTAAACAAAATCGACCAGACATCTTCTAAATTTGGAATAGCTGGATCAGTCATTGGTTCGGTAATTTCGACCAATCTATCCCAGTCATGTCCTACCTTTATTTTTGGGGAACCTTCATAATGTGGAAATTTAATAACTACCTCCATCTTGTTGGCCACTGCTGCTCGCTGTGCATCCCAATGATCCATCTTACCGACAAATATTGCTTTGCAATCACTCTTTTCTAAAACTTCTTCTAATTGATCTGCGGTTAAACTAGCATAAAAAGGGACGGATATAAATCCTGCTATCATAATAGCCAAATCGGCTAGTATCCAATGCGCACAATTTTTTGAACTAAGCCCAATATGAGCACCTTTTGGTAAACCCAAATCTTGGAGGGCAGTAGCCATGCGTCTAGCTTCTTGTCCAGCTTCTGCATAGGTCCAAGTCGTCCAAGTGTCGCCTTTGGGTTGTTTCAGAAAAGGTCGATTCGGAATTTCTTGCTCCCATTTATAAAAATATTCAATCGGGGTCATTAATGATGATGCCATATCATGTAGATTTTGAGTTTACTAAACATTATCAATATATAAAGACGCCAATTTAAGAAAAAATGTAATTTATTACTAGGTATTGGGTTTTATTCCAAATAAAAGAAATTTAACTAATTGTAATTGTATTTTACTCATTTAAAAAATTCTTTCTATTTGAATCAAAACTATCTCCATATTATTTTCTAAATAATACAAATCAAAGACTAATTGTAAGTCAAGTTATATATGACTAATTATTTCATCGTTACTAAGCTCTTAATAATACCAAATTTTCTAATCTGTTGATATGCTTTTAAATAACTATCTACAAATCTTTCTGAACCACTTACATCTCCTAATATAGCTGGCATTTGTAAAAACAAAACAGGATCATTTTTAGCCATAATAGCTTTTTGTTGAAGGGCCTCTTTTTTTACATCTTCTATAACTAATTGATTGCCTTTTTCATCTAAGCCCAAATTATATATTGCCCAAGCAGCAATTAAAAAAGCCGCATGGCTGATCGGTCCATTATGCTGTAATTGATAGCTAGGAGTGGGTAATAAAAATTTTGGTAGTTTGGCAGAGCTTTGAGAACAGATTCTAGCTACTTGATCTTTAATATGGGGATTACCAAATCTTTCAATTAAAGATTTTTTGTAAGCGCTCAGATCTATTCCTTCTAATGCACCTAGAGTAGGGGAGACTTCTTCATCTAAAAAGGATATTAAAAAAGAACGAATGGAAGGATCTTTTACGGCTTCATCAATTGTGTCATATCCAACTAAAGCACCTAATATGCCTACAACAGAATGTCCCGCATTCAATAGACTTAATTTCATTCTTTCATAGGGGGCCACATCCGCTACAAATTGGGCACCAACTTTTTCCCAGGGTGGTCTACCTGCACTAAATTCATCCTCTATCACCCATTGATGGAAAGGTTCACAGACCACTGGCCACAAATCTTCTATGCCTGTTTGCTCTTTTAAAAACTGTATATCTTCTTTGGTGGTAACAGGTGTTATCCTATCCACCATACTATTTGGAAAAGTAATATGATGGCTCACCCAATCTAGCAATTCGGGTTCGGCTAATTGGATATAGGATAAAACCATTTTTTTGGTGATATGCCCATTGCCTTGTATGTTATCACATGATTGTATGGTACAACCTTTTAGCCCTCGTTCTTTTCTACGTTTAAATGATTGTGTCAGATACCCAAATATTGTTTGTGGATGATCTGGCTGCAAGAGGTCTTGTTGAATGAGTGGGTGTGCACGGTTAAATTCACCAGTTGTGTCATCATAATTGTAGCCTCCTTCGGTGATGGTAAGGGTAATTATTTTAGTATCTGGATGCGCCATTTTTTCAATAACAGCAGCTGGATTTTCAGGTGCAAATAGGTATTCTATAATAGAACCGATTACTCTAGTAGACACGGAACCATCTAATTCCTTGATGGTAAGTGTATATAAGCCATCCTGTGTTTTTAGGGTCTGATATATTTTATCATCAAAAGGTAATAAGGCCACGCCGCAAATTCCCCAATTGGTCAGACCATGGTGTTCTAATAACTGGTCCATGTAATAAGCCTGATGTGCTCGGTGGAATCCGCCTATCCCAACATGAACAATACCTGTTTTTATAGTACTTCTGTCATAAGTTGGGACGATGATATTTTTGGGTAGTATTGATAGGGTATTCGTATTTAATTTCATGATTTAATTTGTTGAATTATGCCACAGCAGCTATTGCATTCTCCTTACTTACTTTCAAACCGCTGTAACAAAACCGCCAAAATAATGATGACTCCTTTAATTACTTGCTGTGGATAGGAAGGTACATTTAATAGATTTAGGATATTACCAATTAAGCCTAAAATGAGTACCCCCATTAGAGTATTGATCGCCGATCCTTTTCCGCCATTTAGACTAGCGCCACCAATAACGACTGCTGCAATTGCATCTAGTTCTAAGCCCATGCCCATATTGGGAGAACCCAAATTCGTTCTTGATGCCCCAACTATAGCAGCCAAGCCTACTAAGGCCCCAGAGATGGCATACACTAAAAATTTGTAGCGATCAACTTTGACGCCAGATAATCTAGCTGCTTGTTCATTGCTACCAATGGCGATCAGTAATCTGCCAAATACATTATAACTGAGCATAACTTGAGCGATAATCGCTACTAGTAAAAATAGATAAGCAATATTGGGAATCCCTAAAAAAGAACCATTTCCAAAGTTGGTCATGAATGCCCCGCCATCTGTTTCAAATACAACAGGCGCCCCTTTGGAATACATAAAACCCAAGCCGCGGGCAATCGTCATGATAGCTAGGGTGGCAATAAATGGAGCTACTTTCTGTGCCGTCACTAAATAACCCGAAATACTTCCTATTACAAAACCTATTAGAATGGTTAGCAGGATAGCTGCGGGTAAGACTAGTGTATTGACGAAAATAGCAAATAAGACGGCCAGTAAAGCCAATAAAGAGCCGACGGATAAATCAATGCCTCCAGTCAGTATCACTAAAAGCATTCCAATACTGATAATGCCTATTCCTGATACCTGTTTCAATAAATTGGATAGATTAATAGAGGTGAAAAAGACATCGGAGATACATGCAGATAGAATCACCAAGGCGATAAATATAAAAATGGTATTGTACTTAATTAAGAAGGCGAATAAGCCACCACTATTATTTGATTGTGTACTTAAATTCATTTGTTTTGTTTTGATCGTTATATCATATATTCACCAATCGCCAATCTTAAAATATTCTCTTCAGAAAAATTTTCTTTCGTCAAGATACCTTGTAATTGTCCTTCTTTCAGCACCATAATTCTATCGGAAATACCCATAATCTCTGGCATGTCTGAAGAAATAACAATTACCCCAATTCCATTGCTACTTAGCTGATTAATGAGTTCATAAATTTCTACTTTAGCGCCTACATCAACCCCTCTTGTTGGCTCATCAATTATAATGATTTTGCCGTCTCTGCCTAGCCACTTTGCCAAAGCAACTTTTTGTTGATTCCCACCACTTAAATCCCTAACCAACATTTCTTGACTATTGGCTTTTATATTTAACTTATTAATTAATTCTTGAACTTTTTCCTGTTCTTTTTTCAGCGATATAAAACCCAATTTATTAGAGATCGCCTTCAAATTAGTAAGACTTATATTTTCTTTAATAGATAGGTTTAAAAATACGCCTTCTTCTTTTCGATCTTCTGAAACAAAACCTATTCCTTGTTTGACTGCCGCAACAGGTGAAGATGTAGTTATGTTTTTTCCATTTAGGAGAATACTGCCAGACTTTTTTCGATCTGCCCCAAAGAGCAATTTGGCAGTTTCTGTTCTGCCACTTCCCCCTAGTCCTGCTATGCCTAGTACTTCCCCTGCTTTAATGGAAAAAGAAATATCTTCGACTATAGTATCTGCGGCAGAAAGGTTAGCTACTTCTAAAAGGGATTCAGAGTTAGTGGTCGGTTCTCTTTTAGGGTACAATTCTTTTAGTTCTCTGCCAATCATTAATTGAATCACACCATCAATGTCGATGTCTTCAACAGGCATACTTCCGTTGACTGCTCCGTCCTTCAAGATCGTGATGGAATCGGCAATTTTGAATATTTCTTCTAAATGATGAGAGATGTATATAATAGAAATGCCTTGTTCTTTCAGGCGAATAAGATTGTCAAATAGTTTTTGGGTGTCTTTCGGATCGAAAACGGTGGTAGGTTCATCGAGAATCAATACCTTCGTATCTTGGGATAAGGCTTTGGCGATTTCTACTACTTGTTTTTGAACAGGACTTAGCTCTTTTATTTTTTTGGTGCTTGGGATGTCAAAGCCTAAGGATTGGATAAGGGCTTTTGCATCTTGATTAATTTGTTCCCAATTGATCCAAAATTTATGGGTACTTAGTTGGTGTAAGTATATATTTTCTGCTACTGATAATTCATTAACTAAGGATAATTCTTGATAGACGATGCTTATCCCCAGTTGCTGACTATCGTGCGGATTTTTAGGGGAGATGATTTGCTGGTCTAATAGAATACTTCCGCTGTCTTTCGCATGCACCCCACAAAGGATTTTCATTAGGGTGGATTTTCCCGCACCGTTTTCTCCTAAAACTGCATGAATTTCTCCTGGTTTTACTTTTAAGTTTACGTCTTTTAATACAGGTACGATGCCAAAACTTTTAGAGATGTTGCGCATCTCTACTCGATAGATATTGTTTGGTGTATTCATAAAGTAGTCATTTCTTCAAGAGTAATTAGATTAAAAGATAGCATCAGGATTATAGATCTCTGCTGCATTTTCCTTTGTAATAAGTAACTCTGGTGTATAGGATACTTTGGAGAAATCTCGTTTCCCATTTAAGTATTGGATACCAAATTCAACAGCCGTGCGACCAATTAGAGAAGGACTATTCATTGCCGTAGCCCCATAAAAATTACTATCCATAATATGCTTGATCGCCTCTTTTTGCCCGTCAGCGGCAGCTACTATCAATATATCATCAATTTTACCTGCTTGTTTAATAGCCTTGATTGCCCCTAAGACACACACATCTGATTCTGTTATTACCACATTGATTTTAGGGTGCGTAACCAATATATCTTCCATCGCTTTTAGGCCCCCATCATAGGTCCAATTGGTGTAAGCCTGTGTTTTTACATTTAGATCAATATAACCCATCGTCCTTAATTGCGTTTCTGTGATACCTTGAAGTAATCCTTGTTTCCGAGTCAAACCAACAGGATTACCAGCGGAGCCACTTAATAAGGCAATTTCCATTTCAGTATTCCCCATTTTGTTAACCAGCCATTCCCCTGCTAATGCACCGTTTTTTAAATTGTTGGACTGAACAACTGTTACATAATCTGCGGAAGGGTCTATGGCACTATCCAAAATAAACGTTGGAATGCCAGCAGCTTTGGCGACTTTTGTTACACTTACTAAAGCATTCGGATCTAAAGGATTTAATAATAAGACATCAATCCCCGTACTGATTAAATTTTCAACAGCCGTTATTTGTTTTACTATATCATCTTGTCCATCGGCTGCGTAAAAACTCATCCCGTACAATTCTGTCGTTTTTTCTACACTCGATAGTAAAGCTTTGTAATAAGGCGCATTTAAAGAAGGGGTACAATAGCCAATTTTAATATTGGATAAATCTATTTTACTGTCTATCAATTGATAACTATTACTTGCGTTACCTTCTTTAGGGCTTGCTTCTTTTGATTTATCTAAGCAATTAGAAAAGAAAATGATAAGGAAGATAGTTCCTATGGATTGTAAAGCTATTTTCATATTCTAAATTTTTTATAAAGGAGAATTTTGTCCTCTCGCATAGATACGATTTTCCTTTAGACTTTTATAAACAACTTCAAAGAAATAAAAAAAAGCCTTTCGGTAAGTTACCGAAAGACTTTTTTTGTAGATCTATAGCGAGAAAAAAAACACTTACTTATTCACAGTAGTAGAAGTGGTTACCACAAGTCTTCATAAAGTGAACGGCACATGCATTTGGACCACTTATTCTAAATGCTTCTACATCTCTGCCAGAGACATCTAGTTTAGCATAAATCGTTTTATGAATACTTCCTGCACCGATATTACCAACGGTACCTGGAGCAATTCTAACACTAGTAATATTATCTGACTTCACATCAGAGAAACCATTCGTATAACCTAAAGACGTAAATATTCCATCCAAGAAATCCTTATCTCTACGGTTGCTCTTATATCTACCTCCTAGTTTATTTAAGAATGCTTCCTTACCCATATCTCTAGAATATCCAAATTCAGGATTGGTCCCTAATCTAGTTAATACCTTTGGCGTTGAGCTAGCTGGTAAGTTGAATACTGGATTATCCATTCCATTACATGCACAAGTTGGTTTAGCAACTGGAACTATCTTCTTCGTAGGAGTTACATCCATAGATACAGGTGGAGGTGGAGGAGGGGTTGTACCTGCACATCCTTTCCATAAACCAAAAAGCAATAGTGCTAAAAGCGGTATTAATAACCACCAGGCTAATCCTGCACCCGCTTCTTTAGTTGCAGCAGCAGTAGCCGCTGTAGCAGCGGTTGTGGCAGCAGCAGCAGCGACTGTTTTCTTAGCAACAGGTGCTACGACCGCTTTCTTAACTGGTGCAGCGGCAGCAGCAGGAGCAGCAACTGCTTCCTTCTGTAAACAACTACGTCCAACTTCTCGGCCGTTTTCGTCATGTAATACATCGTAGTAAACATTTCCTCTAGATACTCTCTTATATCGATTTTTATTACCGATATTTTTTAGGGCTCCTCTTAATTCATAATCCCTCTTTTTAGCATCAGGGAAGCCTTCACTTCGTAGTTTTACATCACCATTTTTGTCATAAACGGCAAAGTAGTACTCTCCATTTTTATGCTTGAATAGCGCTACATTATTCTTTCGATCTGTAATCTTATGTCCTTTATATTCTCTACAAATAAGATAATCATCTTCTTTGTCCGTAGTAGATTTTTTCTTTACAGTAGCAGCGGCAGTAGCAACAGCAGCAGTTGCAGCAGCAGCTACAGGTTTAGCCATAGAAGCTTTAGGCGCTTCTTGTTCTACACAACTACGAGCAACTTCGTCACCTGCTTTGTTGTAAAGAATGTCCATATACTTATCGCCTTTACTTCTGCGCTTGTACATAGAGCGATCCCCTAAATGCTTAATCACATCCGCTAATTCTCCTTTCCGCTCCTCAGCAGTAGGGAAGCCTTCACTACGTAATCTTACTTTTCCATTGTCTTTGTAGACTACAAAATAATGTTGGCCATTAGCATGCTTGAATAAAGCAATGTTATTTGCTTTGTCCGTTACTGGATGACCTTCGTAATCTTTACATGGTAAGTAATCGTCTTCTTCAACTACAGTCTTTTTAACTACCGTCTTCTTAACAACTTCTTGTTTCTTGACTTCAACAGGCTTTACGACCTCTTTCTTGACGATTTTTTTAACCTCTTCTTTCTTGAAACTACCCCCTGCAGCAGCGGCACCAACAGCACCCGCAGCTAATGCAGCACCTTTTGCAGCTGTAGAACTAGAAGATTCTTTTTTAACTTCTGTCTTCTTAACTTCCACTTTTTTAGCTTCAACTGGCTTTGCTTCTACTTTCTTAGTTTCAACTGTTTTTGTTACAACAGGTGTAGCTGTGGTTGTTGTACCTTCTTTCTGTAAGCAACTACGTCCAACTTCTCTGCCTGTTTTATCATAAAGAATGTCCATGTAATAGCTGCCTTTCTTTTTGCGCTTATACATAGAACGATCATTGTGGTATTTTAAAACACCAGACAATTCTTCATCTCTAACTTTAGCATCAGGGAATCCTTCACTGCGAAGTTTTACATCTCCATTTGCTGTATATAATACAAAGTAGAATTGTCCATCGTCATGCTTGAATAATGCAACATTATTTTGTTTGTCATTAACATTATGACCCTTATATGCTCTACATGGAAGGTAATCATCTTCTTCATCAATTGTTGATCCAGAAGAAGAACTTGAGCTAGAACTGGATGAAGAAAGTGTTTGCTTGGAAGAAGACATACTAGCACCTACCCCAGTAGCAGCTGCGGCAGCAGCACTTGCAGCAGCAGCGGCAGCTAATTTTTTCTTCTCAGCAGCAGCTTGCTCTGCTTTTCTAGCAGCCTCAATTTCTGCTTTGATTGCAGCCGCTTCTTCTAATTCTGCTTTCTTAGCAGCTTCTACCTCTGCTTTAATTGTAGCCGCTTCTTGTTCTGCTTTTCTCTTTGCATCCATTGCAGCTTTTTCAGCCGCTTCTTGTTCTGCTCTTTTCTTAGCTTCGGCAGCTTTTTCAGCAGCAGCCTTTTCAGCCGCAGCTTTTTCAGCAGCAGCCTTTTCAGCCGCAGCTTTTTCAGCCGCAGCTTTTTCAGCAGCAGCTTTTTCAGCAGCAGCCTTTTCAGCAGCAGCCTTTTCAGCCGCAGCCTTTTCAGCGGCAGCTTTCTCAGCGGCAGCTTTCTCAGCGGCAGCTTTCTCAGCGGCAGCTTTCTCAGCAGCAGCTTTCTCAGCAGCAGCTTTCTCAGCAGCAGCTTTCTCAGCAGCAGCTTTCTCAGCAGCAGCTTTTGCGGCGGCAGCGGCAGCAGCCGTTGCAGCAGCAGCAGAAACTGCGGCAGCTTTAGATGGTTCCGCAGAGACTGTTTTTGTAGCAGGTTTTTCTACTACAGTAGTAGCCTCTTTTTGTAAACAACTACGTCCAACCTCTCTGCCAGTTTTGTCATAAAGGATATCCATATAATAGCTACCTTTAGACTTACGCTTATACATAGAACGATCGTTGTGGAATTTCAACACCCCTGATAATTCTTGATCTCTTCCTTGTGCATCAGGGAAGCCTTCACTACGAAGCTTCACGGCATTAGTACCTGAATGATATAAAACGAAATAGAATTGACCGTTTTCGTGCTTGAATAAAGCAACGTTATTTTGTTTATCATTTACGGTATGTCCTCGATATGCGGAACAAGGCAAATAATCATCTTCTTCATCTATTGGAGTAGAAGGAGCGGCAGCCTTTGCAGAAACAACCTGTGGATCTTTAATAAGGGGCTTTTCTTCAGGCAATTTTTCAGATGGTGCAGCAGCCTTTCTAGAGACTTTTTGCTCTCCACCAGAACTAACAGCCCCAGCACCTGCTGCGGCAGCGCCTGCAGCAAGACCCGTTTTACCAGCGATACCAAGTTTACCAGATTCCGTTTGATTGCTATCTTGCTTTCCGCCATCTCCACTAGCCACACTTTTGCTACTTGATGAACTTGAGCTACTTGATGAGTCTGCACTACTTTTACTACTGCTAGAAGATGATCCCGATTTAGAGGATGCAACTGCGCCAGAAGAAGATACATTGCCTTGCATCCACACAAGGTGCTTTTGCATTTCTTCTTCAGAAGAGAAATGTGGACTTTGACCAATTTCTTGGTGATTTCCAGCTTTCAAGCTAAAGAAATATTTACCAGCAGGTGTTCTACCTGTTTTCCAACGATCCTTATTAGGCGCATTATTGGTAACAGATTTTATCCCATTATCTCTAGATGCAGCTGAAGAATAGCCTTCACTTCTTAGTAAAGTCTTGCCATCTGCACCATTATAACTAAAGTAGAAAGCACCCTCATGCTCGAACGTATGAAATCCTTTAGCACCTGCATAAAAAGATGCTGCTAAATATTCATCTTGTGTTTTATTAGTAGATGCTTTACCATCTCTACTGCTCACTAGCGTTTGTTTAGCAACGCTATCGGCAGTTACTGGCTTACCACTTACTATTTGACCAATTACAGCATTCATTATGTCTAATGAATTAAACCACTTACTAGTCGCTATGTTTTGATTATTTCCTGCACGTAAATTGAAGTAATGTTTACCATTAGGATGAACCATTTTTTGGTATCTGGCTTCATTACTCAAATTATTAGTAACGGATTTAATTCCATTATCTCTTCCACTCTCAGAAGAATAACCTTCACTAATTAGATAAACATTTCCTCCTGAGACATAAGAAAAATAAAACTTATCTGCTTCAGAGAAAGAACTAAAACCATTTTCTACTCCAGAGATTCTGGATTGGTAAAAGGATAAAGGCTGATAATTATCGCCACCGCTGCCGTCGCCCTTGTACGGATTTTCCATAGATATTAGATTAAAGGTTGAAGTCATTTTATCAATGACTTAATTAATAAAAAACTCTATATGCTATTTGAAATATAGTGCTCTAGAAAAAAATAAGTTAATTATCATGAAGAATCACAACATAGTGCATGCAAAAAGCTATGTTTCTTACTTTGATATTAAATATTATAATAAAGACTATTATGTCGTAAGATTTTTATTGAAATCCTACAAGCAATAGATTATATATATAGTAGTTTTTCGAGGATATTCTATTAAGTTATATATGACAAGTCTTAAGAAAAAGTAATGTTATAGTGGTTACAAACTGTTTATACTGCTTTCTATATTAACTATTGTAATCTGGTGAGTTTTATTCGATTTGGGACTAGCTATTAAATAAATTTTTAATGTATACTAGAATATTTTTATTTAATATATTGTTGCTGTAATTATATTTTCCAAAATATAATTATCATTTTCTCATAGATTAACTATAGTATGTATTGTGTAGGGGGGCAAAATAAAGAATTATTATTATTTTTTATGAATTAAGAGAGAAAAAAAATTCCAATTTGGGGTAATCTGGCTTTTTAAGCTATTTTTTTTAGTAAATTTTCAATAAATTGTTGCTTTTTGCATAGCTCTTCACCGGTTATATAGAATGACTTCGCTTTCCAAAATTTCGGAATTTCCCAAGTTCCTTTTACAATGGAATATAGTACAATTATTTCTATAAGATTTAAATAGAAAAAAAACTTGGTTAATAGATCAGTTTTGCCTATTTTGAAACCTAGTTTCTTTGCGGTGCGTTCGTTAAAAAAGTAACTATAACCTACTATCTCCACTGTACCCGGAAGGGTTCCCGTCTGTACTTCGTTAATAATCTGCAAACAAGAATTGGCATAATTTTTCAATATATATTTTTGATTTATTTTGCTACTCTTTCTTCTGTAAAATAGATGGAGATAATCCATCAAATTCCCATTGTGTAAATCATATTTCTTATTATTAGGGTTAAAAACAAATATTGGAGGACATAGGTATTTGTAGATTCCTAGTAAATGAAATAGTGGCGTCACACATAGGTGTAACCAAGGAATTAGTACGAATAGAAAAATTAGATGACTAGGAGATTCAATTATTGAAAACGTCATCCAACCTATATAGAATAGACCTATCGAAATCACCCATTGTATTAGTTTTGGAATACCTGCAAAAATCATTAAGCTAGAACTATCTAGTGGTTAAAGATACTATGATGAAAAATTTAGTAGCCTGGTTAATATTGGCAATATGGCTGGCTTTTGGGGCCTGGTACTATGCTTGTAAAGTTAAGAACTTATGCGGATCTGCAGCAGATCCTGCTGCAAACCTTTCTAATACTGCTTCTAATAATTTAACACCAACAACATTAAAACTTGCTTATCAGAATATCTTTGATATGGAAGACGGTCTCCATTTCGAATTCTCGGAAGAGCAAGTACATGTCGATGAATCATTTAATGAAGGAATAGATCATATTGCTACTTTTTTAGAAGCACATCCGCTTACCAGCGTTATTATTACTGGTCTCTACACTTCTGACGAAGTAAATGATACAAAAGAAACAACTATTGGGATGGCAAGGGCTATTGGTATCCAAAAAATATTAGAAAACAAAGGAATTGCTTCTGATAAAATCATCATTAATGATGCTGTTGAAGAAGATTTATATTTAGATGACGAGGTTAAACAGATTTTTAATTTTAAGTTTTCGGATAAAGATGCAAACTTTGATAGCTCAGAGTTAAGAGCAGCTTATAGGTCTATTGATTATTTGGAGCGAAATGCTCAATTTAATAAAGATGGTGAAGAAGTACTTTTTATCCAAGAACCCAAAGCGTCTATTGCCACGCTTGATTATTATTTAAATAAGAATAAAGATTATTTCTTGCAGATTACAGGGCCCTATACGGAAAAGGAATTGCTTCGTTCTGGTGAGACTAATATTGGATTAGTTAGGGCTTATCATCTGAAAGGTCAATTAGGTGATTACTCTTTGAACCAAGAAAAAGTTTTGATTGATAGTCGAGAAGAGACTAATATATTTGATGCTTATGATAGTTCTTTTCCTAAGATGATGGAATTGAATTTTGTATTTCCTGATAAGGAGGATGAGGCCAAGCAAAGAGAATTAGCGCTGGAGTATGCTTTGGCTAAATTATTAAACGATGAACCACAGGAAGAGATTCCTGCGGAGAGTGATATCGCGGAGAGCAATGTTGAAAAAGGGAATATTGCTACTACGCCACTAAAATTTGGCTATGCTAGTCATAAGGTACGCCTTAATGCAGGGGTAAAAGATTATGTGGTAGAATTGAAAAAATATCTAGCAGATTTTCCAGAAAAAAATATTACCATTATTGGCCATGCTGATAATATAGGAAGTGAAGACTATAACTTTGAATTGGGCAGAATCAGGGGATTGTCTGCGCGGAACCTCTTAATAAACTATAAAATTTCTCCCACAAGAATCAAAGTGATTTCTGAAGGAGAATTAAGTCCGATAGCTAGTAATGAAACTAAGGAGGGGAGACGGATGAATAGGAGAGTGGAAATTGATATTAATTAACTAGAACTGTTCTATTCTAAAGTCATATTGATTTAAATAACGAAACTACACACATACTACACACATAACATAACACCTTGTTATCTTTCTATTTTGGAAGAAACGGTGCTAGGTTATCACCATTAAAGTTGAATTACTATGAGTTCAAAATTATTTGCTATTCTCACTGTTTTAGTGATTGGAATCGTATCGTTTTTGATTGGAAAATTGCTTACTAGCTCGAAATGGAAGAATAAATATTTAGAAGCAGACACGCAGTATAAACTGTTAGAAAAAAGAAAAATCTCTGTTGAAAATACACTAAAAGAGGTAAAGGAAAAAGAACAAGCCGCTAGAAAAAAAATCACTGAACTGCTTACTACCAATAGATCAAAAGATCAGTCTATTAAAGACCTAGAGCAGCGCATTAGTAAAACAGCTAAGAGTACTCCTCATTCTGAGGAATCTTATAAGAAGGTACTGGATGCTTTAAAGATGGAAAAGAAAAAGGTAATGGACTTAGAAGCGCAAGTGGCAATTAAAGCAATTCCTTCTAAAAAGAAAATAAGTACTTCTACTTCCACTTTTAAATCCTATGATAATGATGGATTAGGGACGGCTAAAGTGTTGGACACAAAGTCCCAATACAAGGGCCTTATGGCTAGCATTTTAAACCGTATGTCTATGTTTAATAACCTGGAAGAGTTAGATGATCTGACGAAGATTAATGGCATCAATAGAGCTATTGCGGATAAACTACAAGAAGAAGGTGTTCGTAATTATAAACAAATGGCGATGCTCGAAAAGAAGGATTTTCCTATTGTGGCTAAAGTAACAGGCGTGACACCTACTCAAATCCAAAATCATAATTGGGTGGGAGTTGCTCGTGACTTATACCATAGGAAATACAAAGTAGATTTGTGAAACAGAGTATTTAGGGACTAGGAAAAAAATAACCTACCCATTCTGACTTGTTCTTTTTACGTGTAAGAAACCCAAAAAATAGAACCGTAGCCCAGCTATGCTTCGATTTTTTGAATTCCTTACACAAAAAAATAACTACGCCATAACGGGTATTTTATTTATTACCTACTCCCTTATCATAAAACCTAAAGAAGAGGCTTGATGGGAAACCGTCAAGCCTTTTCTTTTTGGCACTACGGTGAAAACTGTGAGGTAGTTTAGCGGTGAAAATTTGTAGTGTAAGGTTCTGAAAGCTAGTTTTTTCCGTTGATTAGCAGTACAAATTATTTTCAAACTGTCAAAAAGGCATTAAAATTTCACAAAAATGTCATTATGGCATTTAGTTAACACCCAAATCAGCAAATTTGACTCAAAAATCGGCATGGTACAGCAATTGATGTATAGGAAGTGTAAGTTTTTACAAGTACGCTGATGAAGTGTGTAAAAACAAATTTCATTAAATTATAAAAATATAAAATCAATAATCATGAAAACTTTAAGAAGAAGACGTCCAGCGCCATCATTTGTAAATGTATTAGATACTTTTTTCAATGATGATTTTTTAAAGAAGATAGACGAAGGCTTAACCGTATGGAACGGTAGTGCTCCAGCAGTTAATGTTAAAGAAGATGCAGATGCATTTAACTTAGAAATGGCTGCTCCAGGCTATGAAAAAGGAGACTTTAATATAGTCGTGGAAGAAGATGTATTAACCATCTCTACTACTGAAAAAGAAGCGACAGCGACTAAGGAAGGAGAGAAATATACAAGAAAGGAGTTTAAATATGGTACTTTCAAACGTACCTTTAATTTACCAGATTCCGTAGACAGTACAAAGATTGCTGCTAATTATACCAATGGCATTCTATCTGTTAGCATTCCTAAAAAAGAGGAAGCTAAGCCGTTACCAGCGCGTACAATTGAAATTGGGTAATTTGATATACCTTGTCTTTTAGATTTTGGGTATCGAATTTATCGAATTATTAAAGATACACATATTTAAGGTTTTGCTTTATCTTGGACGGCTTTTATGCCGTCCATTTTTTTTGACTAGTGCTAACATAATATTTTATAACTTTACGATTAAATATTCCGTAAACTAAGTATTATAAATTTGTATAAATCCTGTACGGTCAACGTCTGGGCGGGTGGCCTGTCCAAAAACTGTTTGAGCGGAGCGAGTTTTTTTGGACTAGCTTTTTTGCTTCTTTTTCAGCAATGGAAAAAGAAGAGTCAACGTCAAATATTAAGTCATTTAGTTTACGGAATATTAAAAATGCACTTATGAGTTAATTAGTATTATATATACTTTTCTACACTACACAAATAGATAGATATAAGCGTAATGACAACGAACCCACTAAAGGAGCAAATACACGAAATAATTTTTGAGGCAGATACCCGTGCAGGGAAGGCGTTTGATATTGTTTTAATGATATTGATTGTTGCCAGTGTTTTGGTAGTGATGTTGGAAAGTGTTGAAAGTATAGATAAGCAATATCATCAGCTTTTTAAAGTATTGGAATGGATCTTTACAATTTGTTTTACCATAGAGTATATATTGCGATTATATTGTATTTACCGACCTACCAAATACGCTACTAGTTTCTTCGGTGTCGTAGATTTAGTCTCTATATTGCCTACCTATATAGAATTTTTATTACCTGGAGCGGGGGCTTTATCTGTAGTGCGAGCCATGCGTATCCTACGGGTATTTAGAATTTTTAAGTTAGCGCATTTTGTTAAAGAAGGCTTCGTGATTATGTCCGCCATGCGGGCAAGTCTACCTAAAATCACCGTTTTTCTAGTCTTTATTTTATTGATTGTAACGGTAATGGGATCTGTTATTTATTTAGTAGAAGGTGGAGCAGGCACTGCCTTCGATTCTATCCCTAGAAGTATCTATTGGGCGATTGTAACGATTACAACAGTGGGCTATGGAGATATATCGCCCACGACTCCTTTTGGCCAATTTTTAGCCGCCGCGGTGATGATTATGGGTTATGTGGTCATCGCTGTGCCTACTGGTATTGTATCAGCTGAAATCGCTTCAGGAGAGCATATGCAGTTCAATAGTCAAGCTTGCCGATTTTGTGCGCAAGAAGGTCATGATGATGATGCGATTCACTGCAAATATTGTGGCGAATTGTTGCATGAAGAGGATGAGGAATAACCAGAAGTCAGAGGTCAGATCGTTCTCCTTAGCTTACGCTAAGGAAACTGTCAGAGGTCAGACTTATGATGTTGACCACTTATGATGTTAGGAGAATATTCAATAAGTTGTATTCCTCAATTTTCTATAGTTACATACTTTTACATTGCTGGAAATTTCTATTGAACCTCAAAGGTAAAAAGACACAAAATTAGAAAGTACTAAATGACCCTATTTACCGAACTACCACAAATTCTTTTCGAATAGTCAAGTCTTTTGAAGGATCTTTTAAAATAGCTAGATAAATACCATTTGGTAAGTTGCTGGTATTGATGGCCACTTGATTGTCAGTTAGTTTCTTTTGTAGTTGAAAACGCTTTCCTAAACTATTATAAACCACTAATTCTTGTAGCTCAAAAGCGGGTATCTGCCAAGAGATAGTTAATCGGTCTTGGACAGGATTAGGGAATAGTCGAACCTGATCGTCAAATCGTTGCTGATTAGAAAAAACTAAAGGAACACTAGTTTCAATTCGAGCTTGTGGAGTAGGTGTGTTTACTAGTCCATTACTAGGTAAAAGATTCAAAACGAAATCTTCTACTTCGCCCCAGTTAAACGCTTCACAAGATCCAATTTGGTTGCCCCATTTCATGGCCACCCTCATTTTAGTATTGCCAGCCACTGCATAGGAAGGGACATTGACGACACCTTCGACGGTTTGATCGCCTGAACCGAAAAATACTTGTTCGCCTATATCTTCTAAATCACCATCTCTATTCCAATCAATCCATACTTGCCAATTTTCTCCATAAGGATTAAATCCAAAACCTGGCGTAAAGGCTAGTCTGATATTTGAACCAATAGGAATATCTACTGGTGCTTCATTATTAAAATATCCACCATTGCTACCTGTTTCAAATAGGGTCGTATTGATTTGAACTGCTTCGATCCATTCGTAAACGGTATTCTTTCCATTTGCGCCACAATAACTTAAAATACCAGATTCAGGTTCATTACTAGGTATACAAAAGGTGGTTTTATCTTGCGCAGCAAATGTACTTCCCTCAACTAATATCGTACCTGTTTCACTTTCAATTACTTGGAAAGCGCCATTGCCATATGCACAGCAAATACCATCTCCCCATAAATCATAAATCGTAAAATCATAACAACCTGGCGCTAAACAAATAGTAGAAGTTTGAACCTCTTCCTTTGTAAAATTAGTATAAGGCCCTCCTTGGGTAAAGGTCGTACCTGCTGAATTTTTTATATCCCAGCTT
>CALJIY010000143.1 GCA_937973945.1 uncultured Saprospiraceae bacterium
TTCACAGAGGAAGAGTATCATCGGATAGAAGTAGCGATTAATGCCATGACGCCTCCTTTTGCCAACAAGGATATTTATGAATATTTAAATGAAGAGGTTCCTTATTATAAAATCCGTTTGGCTTGGGCGCATTATGAGAAGGTTAGTTCAGAATAGAGAGCGGAGAGTAGAGAACAGAGACTGTTTTCGTTTGCATACGACGAAATCTCATTTCGATAGACGGGAAACGGGTGTTTCACTTGACGGTAGACACTTTAGAAACAATGGAATAAATATTAATGAGTCTATTCTTTTTTTCGACCTACTTATAAAGTGTAGGTTAGAGAAAACCTTTAATAATTATAAACAAACAACACATAAACGCCACATAAAACTTAAATTCAATATTTTTGTGTTTTTAAAAAATAAGGTATCAGATGTTGAAAGATATGTAGCTTAGACCTCTGGTCTGAGTAGACCAGAATATCACAGCGAGTATATAGTCCACTTAGACTAAGCTACTTTACGGAATTCACTTATACCTATAAACCAATATTTTGGGAGGAAATTCATTCGGTAAAGTATTTAAAATAACGACTTTTGGAGAGTCGCACGGAAAAGGACTAGGCGTCATCATTGATGGCTGTCCTGCAGGCCTAGCTATAGACGAAGCATTCATTCAGAACGAATTAGCTAGACGCCGACCGGGCCAGTCAAAGATTGTGACACAACGAAAAGAACCAGATCAAGTACAAATTTTGTCTGGGGTATTTGAAGGGAAAGCCACTGGTACGCCGATTGGTATGGTGATCATGAATACCGATCAAAAATCTAAAGACTATTCTCATATTGCCGATAAATTTCGCCCTTCTCACGCCGACTTTACGTATCAAGAAAAATATGGCCTTAGAGATTATCGAGGTGGTGGGCGTTCTTCTGCTAGGGAGACGGCAGCGCGGGTGGCTGCTGGAGCAATTGCAAAATTGTTTTTAAAAGCGAAAGGCATCAAAATCGATGCCTATGTAAGTCAAGTTGGAGCGATCAAAGTCGAGCAAGCCTATCAAGATTTGGACATGGATAATGTGGAAGCTACGCCCGTCAGATGCCCAGATTTAGCAGTTGCCGAAAAAATGATCGGCTTAATCCAAGAGGTAAGAAAAGCAGGCGATACGATTGGTGGAGTAGTGACGAGCGTTATATCAGGTTGCCCTACAGGACTCGGAGAACCAGCTTTTGACAAACTACATGCAGACTTAGGCAAAGCAATGCTAAGTATTAATGCTTGTAAAGGCTTTGAGTATGGATCAGGATTTAGTGGTGTTTCCATGAGGGGTTCGGCGCATAATGATTCTTTTTATAAAGCAGCAGATGGTACAATCAAAACGACCACTAATTACTCAGGAGGTGTTCAAGGTGGTATTTCTAACGGAATGGATATAAACTTTAGAGTTGCTTTCAAACCTGTAGCAACAATCGTATCTGCCCAAGAATCTGTTAATATGAATGGAGATAAAGCAGAGGTTGTTGGAAAAGGTAGACATGACCCATGTGTGTTGCCTCGTGCGGTCCCTATTGTAGAGGCGATGGCTGCATTGGTAGTAGCGGATCATTTGTTGCGGCAGCGAACCGTCGTGCTTTAAGTCCTTTTAATAGGCAAATAAAAACGCCCACTTCAATACTGAAGTGAGCGTTTTTATTTTTCTTGAAAATGTTCTTAGAGACTGTTCAATAACCTGTGCCAAAAAAAAAACGACAGTTTTATACAAATCTGGTTGTCAACGATTTGTGAGTTTTGATACCTGCCTTCCAAGGAACGCATGCAGGCTTGGTCTTGACACTTGAACTTTTTCAGCTCTTACTTCAAAGTAAATACGCCATCTGTTACATCATATTTCAGCTTAGGCATATTCTTTAATAAGTTCATTAGATCGGTACCCAATACTTCCGTTCTCCATTCCTTCCCGAGCCATTCTGGGTCTTTTCGGAACTTCCGAATAGAAGATTTAGGGAAAATTAAATTCTGAGATACACCTTGACGAATACATCTTCTTTTAACCAAGGCATATAAAATATCACAAGTAATATCCTCAAAAGGCGTAGAATCTTCTCGTACAGGTATTTCTGATAAAATTTCTTTCTCCTCTTCTGTAATTGGGGTTGCATAGAGTTCCATCAATAAATCACCATGTCTCTTAAAGAAAGATTTTGGCAATAACCTATTATTGCTTAATGCAGCTGCACCTTGTTGTATGTTTTTTACAATCAGATTGATATGTTTACCGGGCAAGATCATCTCCTTAGAATAATCTTTTCGCTTGGCCTCACTCTTTCTCCATGCGAATAAACGGAGCATAAATACTTTTTCCTTCATCCCTAAATGGGCCATCATATTATTATTCAATGCCTCTGCATTTGGATTGATATAATAATGTTCAGCGGTTCCCATCTTATTCATCTCCTCTTGACACCAATGTCCTCGCTCTGAAGAAGCTAATTTTTTAGTTAGTTTTATATGAAGGTCTTTTAGGTAAATAACATCGTTTAAAGCATACTGTAAATGTTTGTCTCCTAGTGGTCGCTGATCCCACTCTGCTACCGCAAATCCTTTCTTTAATCGGACACGTAATTCTTTTTCTACGATCTTTCGAAAGGCAGTCGGGTAGTTGTATCCCACGAAGCCAGCTGCCACTTGCGTATCAAATACATTTTGGGGCAACACATTATAGCCATTATATAATATACGATAATCATTTTCCCCTGCATGCGTTATTTTTAACACATCGGGGTTGGTTAAAAGACTAAAAAATGGGTTTAGGTCTTTAATAGCGATGGGATCAATGAGGAAACTACCAATAGGGGAGTCTATCTGTATTAGACAGAGCAAAGTAAAGTATCGTTTTTCTCCGATAAATTCTGTATCAAACCCAATCCATTCTTGCTGGTTGAGCTCTAGACATATTTCAGAAAGTTGCTCAAGCGTATTGACAAATGTAAAAGCTTCCGTAGTGTTTCCCATTATATAAAAATCAGTTTATGCGTTATGGCCAAAAGAGTGTTTGTTAGGTCTGAGTAAGGAATATGTTTTTAAATATAATGCATTGATCGTCAATGTATTATGTTTTGATGATACTAGTCAATTGGGTAAATCCCTAACAAATTTTATACAGCTTCTTTTGGGAAAAGAGGAGTTTAGTGGTCGAAGACAGAATTAATTGATAGTTAAAATAGCCAATATATAGACTGTTAAAAATTCCTGTTTTCGAGCACTAAGTAAAAGCAAGGAAGCCAATTATGAATGCATCACTTCATTCTTGATAACTTCTCTACCGTTTATTATATAGAAACAGCAGCTTTAATATGAGGATAAGGATGGTAGTCAACTAGCCGAAAGTCCTCATACTTAAATTCAAATATATTATTAATTTTTGAATTTAGTTGGATTTGAGGCAAACTACGTGGTGTTCTACTTAGCTGAAGCTTGGTTTGTTCGATATGATTCAGGTATAAATGGGCGTCTCCGAAGGTGTGTACGAAAGTACCAGGTTGTAAACCACAGACCTGTGCGATCATCATCGTTAAAAGCGCATAAGAAGCAATATTAAAGGGCACACCCAAGAAACAATCGGCTGATCTTTGGTACAACTGACAGGATAATTTCCCGTCTGCTACATAGAATTGAAATAAAGCATGGCAAGGGCTTAAAGCCATTTTAGGCAAATCTCCTACATTCCAAGCATTGACGATCATTCGTCTAGAGTGGGGCGTATTCTTTATTTGCTCCACGACTTGGCTAATTTGGTCAATGACATGTCCATCCGACGCTTCCCAACTTCGCCACTGTTTGCCATAGACTGGACCTAATTCTCCTTTTTCATCTGCCCACTCATTCCATATCCGGACCCCATTTTCTTGAAGATACTTCACATTCGTATCCCCATTCAAAAACCATAACAATTCGTAAATAATGGACTTTAAATGCAGTTTTTTGGTGGTAATCATCGGAAAGCCTTCCGCTAAGTCAAAACGCATCTGATAGCCGAATACACTGATGGTACCCGTTCCAGTTCGATCTTCTTTTTTAGTTCCCTTATCTAGAATATGTTGTAGTAGTTCGTGGTATTGTTTCATGAATTATTTGTGTGTAGTTTCAAGTATGTTTAACAAAGTCACATATGTTTAGAACACAGAGGCATAGAGCACACAGCTTTTTATGATGATTACTCCGTGCGCTCTGTGTCTCAGTGTTCTAAAAAATAAATTTCGCCAGAAATTCCTCCTAACCTCCCCTTCTCTAGAACCAGCCAGCCCCATGCTTAGGCGGCCAAGGAATAGCAATCATAATTAGTATCAGTGCAATCAAATAGAAAATAAAGGTCTTTTTAAATTTCGCACTACTCTCCGCTGATTTTTTGGCGGTGATATGACCAACAGAAATCAAGATAATTGCTAATAACATCATACTGATATGCTCCACCGTAAAGAATCGAGCAGTGGCATTCTTCATTACCTCGCCACTCATAGACCCTACTTTAGGACTAATAAAATATAAGACCAAACCGATCAATAGTTGGATATGACTAAAGATAAAGGTAAATAAGCCAACTTTTCGGTCTCCTCCTGTATAGTCCTTATTACCTCTCCATTTTAGAAATGCATTAATGACTGCATAAATTAATAGGGCTAGAAAAATCCATCTTATGCCTGAATGGGCGTGTTTTAGTCCTTCGTACATGTTGTTATTTTTATGGTGGTTTATTAGTAATGGTGTAAGAAGTAAATGTGTATTTTTGAGTAGCTTATTTTGTTCTTAGTTTCTTCTTTAAAAACGGGAGTATTGTTGAT